>JAFOOW010000019.1 GCA_017425305.1 Peptostreptococcaceae bacterium
ACAAATGCTTTTAAGAGGTCAAAATCTTTTAGGGTATAGAAATTATGCTGATGATACAGTTGATAAGTTTATTAAACTTTCACTGGAAAACGGTATTGATATAATAAGAGTATTTGATGCTTTAAACGATGTTAGAAATATAGAAGCTTCTATGAAAGCTATAAAGAAGTATGGTGGACATTGTCAATGTGCAATATCATATACAACTAGTGATGTTCATACTACTGAATATTACTTAGACTTATTAAAGACTATGGAATCTATGGGAGCTGATTCTATATGTATAAAAGATATGGCAGGTGTTTTAACACCATATAATGCATATGACTTAGTTAAAAAGATGAAAGCTATAACTAACTTACCAATAGAGTTACATACTCACTGTACAAGTGGTATAGCTGATATGATATATATGAAGGCTGTTGAAGCAGGAGTAGATATAATAGATACTGCAATATCTCCATTCTCAGGAGGTACATCTCAACCACCAACTGAATCGTTAGCAGTAACATTCAGTGAAATGGATAGAAATCCAGGTTTAGATTTAGATAAACTTTTAGAAGTAGCAGAATACTTCAAACCAATAAGAGATAAATACATGGATAATGGAACATTAAATCCAAAAGTATTATTAACAGAACCTCAAACATTAAACTACAAGGTTCCAGGAGGAATGTTATCTAACTTACTTTCTCAATTAAAGCAACAAAATGCTGCTGAAAAGTATGAAGAAGTTTTAAAAGAAGTACCAAGAGTTAGAGCAGATTTAGGATATCCACCACTAGTTACTCCTATGAGTCAAATGGTTGGAACACAAGCATTATTCAATGTATTAGCAGGAGAAAGATATAAATTAGTTCCTAAAGAAATAAAAGATTATGTAAGAGGACAATATGGTAAAGCTCCAGCACCAATGGATCCAGAAGTTAAGCATAAGATAATAGGTGATGAAGAAGTTATAACTGTAAGACCTGCAGATCTTTTAGAACCAGAGTTTGAAAAGATGAGAGAAGAAGCAGGAGACTTAGCTAAATGTGATGAAGATGTATTAACATTTGCATTATTCCCACAAGTAGCACCAAAGTTCTTAGAAAATAAATATAATCCAAAAAAAGAAGAAGCTGTTGAAAGTGAAGAAAATAAAATTCACTATATAACAGTAACTATGTAGAAGTCGGGTGATAATAGATGTTTGGTAATGAAGTAAGTATATTTGATGCAATTAACATAACTATATCTAGTATGGCTATAGTATTTTTAACTTTAATAGTTATATCTATTGTATTATCTTTTTTCAAACACATATTCAAGCAACCTGTAAAGGCTACAGCACCAGCTAAGCCTCAAGTTAATAAGGTTGAAAAAGTAGTTGAAGAAGATGATGAAGAAGAAAGAGTAGTAGTTGCACTTGCAGCTTCTATAATGGCTGGAGAAGGAAAAATAAATCCAAATCTTCATGTAAAGAGAATAGAAAGAATAAAGTAATTATAAAATAATTTAATTTATACAAATCGGTAATAAAGGGAGATAAAAAAATGAGTGCAAAAACATATCATATAACATTAAATGGAAAAGTTTACGAAGTAGAAATAGAAGAAGTAAAAGCTGGTCAAAAGCCACAACCTACAGTTGCAGCTGCACCAAAAGCAGAAGCTAAGAAAGAAGTAGCAGCAACAGGAGCTGGAGAAGCTGTAGAAGCGCCAATGCCAGGAACTATAGTAAATGTAAATGTTAAAAATGGTGATGTAGTTAAAAAAGGTCAAGTACTTGCAATACTTGAAGCTATGAAGATGGAAAATGAAATAGTAGCTCCAATAGATGGAACAGTTGTTTCTGTAGATGTTGAAAAAGGTCAAAACGTAAATCTTGGAGATAGCTTAGTACAAATCGGATAATAAATAGGGGGCGTTACTGTGTTAGAAATGTTACAAACATTCATAGCAAATACAGGATTTGCTATGATAGACTATAGACAAATAATCGTTATAGCTATAGCTTGTGTATTCTTATACTTAGCAATAGCTAAAGGATATGAACCATATCTTTTAATACCAATATCAGTAGGTATGTTACTTGCTAACATGCCAGGTGTAGATTTAATGCAAAAAGCAACAGATGCACAAAATGGAGGATTATTCTACTACTTATACCAAGGTACTAAGCTTGGAATTTATCCACCATTAATATTCTTATGTATCGGAGCAAGTACAGACTTTGGTCCAATAATAGCAAATCCTAAAACATTATTACTTGGAGCAGCAGCTCAATTTGGAGTATTCTTCGCATTTATGGGAGCAATAATATTAGGATTTACAGGACCACAAGCAGCATCTATAGGTATAATAGGTGGAGCGGATGGACCTACAGCAATATTCTTAACAGGTAAACTAGCACCAGAATTATTAGGAACAATAGCACTTGCTGCTTATTCTTACATGGCGTTAGTTCCTGTTATACAACCACCAATAATAAGAGCTTTAACTACTAAAAAAGA
>JAFOOW010000020.1 GCA_017425305.1 Peptostreptococcaceae bacterium
AATTTTTATCTTTTTTACAGTCTTTATTTGAACAAACTATTTTAGCCTCTGATTTAGTTGGTTTTTCTACTAAATAAGAGCCACATTCATCACATAATTCACCTGTTGGCTTACTCCATGATACAAAATCACATTCTGGATAGTGAGAGCATCCATAGAATGCTTTGCCTTTTTTAGATTTTCTTAATATGATTTCACCTTCATTACATTTAGGACATTTAACTCCTACCTTATTTACTATTGGTTTAGTGGTTTTACACTCTGGGTAATGTTTACATGCCATAAATTTACCGAATCTTCCATGCTTGATAACCATGTTTGATCCACAGTTTTCACATATTTCATCAGTTTCAATGTCCATATTTATTTTTTCAATGTTTTTTACAGCATCTTCAATAGCTTCTTTAAGTGGCTCATAAGCATCTGCTACAACTTTTTTCCACTCAACGCTTCCTTCTTCTATTTCATCTAATTGACTTTCCATTTGAGCAGTAAAATCTGCATCAACAAACTTTTGGAAGTTATCTTCTAAAATATTAGTTACTATTTTCCCAAGTTCTGTTGGATGTAAACTTGCTCCATTTTTCTCAACATATTCTCTATTAAGTATAGTTGCTATAGTTGGAGCATATGTAGATGGTCTTCCTATACCTAATTCTTCTAGTGTTTTTACTAAACTAGCTTCTGTGTATCTTGCTGGTGGTTGAGTAAAATGTTGATTAGGTATTATTTCTTTTATATTTAAAATATCTTCTTCTTTAACATCAGGTAATATTTTATCTTCTCTATCTGTAAAGTTATATACTTTCGTATAACCATCAAATTTTAATTTTGATCCATTAGCCCTAAATGTAACTTCACCTATACTACAAGTTAAATTTAAAGTATCAAATATAGCATCTTCCATTTGACTAGCTATAAATCTTCTCCAAATTAAGTTATATAATTTATATTGATCTTTGCTTAAAGAATCTTTTATACTATCTGGTGTTCTAGTAGCAGATGTAGCTCTTATAGCTTCATGTGCATCTTGAACTTTTTTACCATCCTCTTTTTTAGCTTTTGATTCTTGAGCTTTATAGTATTTATCAGTAAACTCTGAAATTATATATTCTTTAGCTTTTTCTTTAGCTTCTTCAGATATTCTTTTAGAGTCAGTTCTTATATATGAAATTAATCCGACTGTACCTTCACCTTCTATATCTATTCCTTCATATAGTTCTTGTGCAACCATCATTGTTTTCTTAGTTGTAAATCCAAGTTTGTTAGCAGCTTCTTGTTGTAACATACTTGTTGTAAATGGTTTTGGTGCTGATTTTCTTCTTGTTTTTGAGTCTATTTCATTTACTTTTAATTCTTTGTTTTTTATTTCTTCTAAAATCTCATTTACTTGTTCTTCATTTTCTAAATCAAGTTTCTTATTATTTTTCCCATAGAATTTTAATCCTAACCCTTCACCTTCTAAAGTTTTAGCATTTAAATCTATAGACCAATACTCTTTAGGTATAAATTCTTCTATTTCTTTTTCTCTATCACAAATTAATTTCGTTGTTACAGATTGAACTCTACCTGCACTTAATCCTTTTCTAACTTTTTCCCAAAGTATAGGACTTATTTGATATCCTAATAATCTATCTACTACTCTTCTTGCCTGCTGTGCATCTACTAAATTCAAATCTATATTTCTAGGATTTTTTATCGCTTTTTTTATTGCATCTTTAGTTATTTCATTAAATTCAATTCTACAATTTTGAGTTTCATCTAATGATAGTATATGAGCTAAATGCCAAGATATAGCCTCACCTTCTCTATCGGGGTCGGTTGCTAGGTATACTTGTTTAGCTTTTTTTGCTTCTTTTTTAAGTTCCTTTATAACATCTCCCTTACCTCTTATGTTTATATATTGAGGTTCAAAGTTGTTCTCTATATCTACACCTAATTTACTTTTAGGTAAATCTCTTATGTGCCCTACTGATGCCTTTACTGTATAATGACTTTTTCCTAAAAACTTTTCTATTGTTTTAGCTTTAGCAGGCGATTCCACTATGACTAAACTTTTTGCCATATATCTACACCCCCATAATTCTTTCTTCTATTTTACACTATATATCTTATTTCTCATTTCTACAACTACTCCTTCAATTTCCAGAATATTTAGAATGAAATTTATATCTTTAATATCCATATTAGAATAATCACATATTTTATCTATATGTAAACTACCTTTACTTTTTATAATATCAAAAATATTTTGTTGTATACTACTTAAATTATTATTACGCTTATTAGAAGTACTATTAAAACTAATTATATTATATTCATTTAGAATATCATCTATATTAGTTATTAACTTTGCTCCTTCTTTTATTATTTTGTTACAGCCTCCACTCATTAGTGAATTTATATTTCCTGGCACAGCAAAAACATTTTTACCTTGATCTAATGCAAAATCAACAGTTATTAATGCTCCACTTTTTTCAGCTGCTTCAACAACTATTACTCCTTCGCTTAATCCACTTATTATTCTATTTCTTCTAGGATAGTTTCCTGGAGTTACAGCTGAGCCTATATTATGCTCTGATAATATAAGTCCATCATCTTCTAATATTTTTTCAGATAACTTTAAGTTACTCTTAGGTAAAACATTTTCCAAGCTAGAACCTAATACAGCTATTGTTTTAGATTTACCTTTAATACATCCCTTATGAGAATATTCATCTATTCCCATAGCTAGTCCACTTATTATATTGATTCCACTATTAGACAGTTGTTCACTAATACTTTGTGCACACAACATTCCATATTGTGTAGGCTTTCTTGATCCTACCATAGCCAAAGACATTTTATTTATTAACTCTATATTACCTTTATAAAAAAGAATAGTAGGTGAGCTATAAATATTTCTTAAATTTGATGGATATATATTTTCATCTTTACTTATATATCCTACAGAATGTTTATATAATTTTTCTTTTATTGAATCAACATAAGCATGACTTTTATATTTTACTATATTCTCTTTAATATTTAAATTTATATTTTTTATATTTAATACATCTTTATCTGAAAAGTCAATAAGATTTTCAATATTTTCTACATTTTCTTCTATTTTTTCTATAGTTCTATCTCCTACTCCACCTATAGATAGTAACCATAAGTAGGTATCTTTTTTATTCATATTACACCTCTAAATTAAATTTTTACATATTAGCAAAGTAACTATAATAAGCTTTTCTAAAAGAAAATGCCTCTACAATATGTTTTTCTTCTATTATTTCACTTTCTTCTAAGTCAGCTATAGTTCTAGCTGTTTTTACAAGCTTACTATAACTTCTATTTCCTAAGTTATACTTATTAAATAAAATCTTTAATATTTCATTTCCTTCTTTACTTATCTCACAGTATTTATTTAATTTAGAAGATTTAATCTCATTATTACATTCTATATTTTCATTTTTAAATCTATACTGTTGTATTTTTCTAGCATTTTCTATTCTTGATTTAATTTCCTTAGAGCTTTCTTCTACCTTTGTACTTTGTAATTCATCATATGATACAGAATTAACTTCTATAAACATATCAAATCTATCTAATAAAGGGCCTGACATCTTATTTATATATCTATTTATTTCGAAAGGCTTGCATTTACATTCTCTATCAGACATATAAAATCCACATGGACAAGGATTCATTGCTCCAATCAACATTGTATTGCATGGATATTTCAAATTCATTTTTACTCTAGATATATTTATATACTTATCTTCTATAGGTTGTCTTAATGTTTCTAATATTTTTCTATCAAATTCAGCTATCTCATCTAAAAATAAAATACCTTTATGTGCAAGAACAACTTCTCCAGGTCTAGCATCACTTCCACCTCCAATTAATGACTGTTTAGTGGTTGTATGATGTGGCGATCTAAATGGTCTATTACTTATAATTCCTTCATCTTCTTTTATAAGTCCTGATGCACTATATATCTTACTTATCTCTAATATGTCCTCTTCACTTATATCTGGAAGTATACTAATTATTCTTTTCGCTATCATTGTTTTTCCGGACCCAGGAGGACCTATCATTAGAAAGCTATGATTTCCTGCTGCTGCAATTTCAGCACCTCTTTTTACAAAATAATTTCCTTTTATATCAGAAAAATCTTCATCATATAAGGTTTTATACTCATTATAATCATAATTATTTACTTTTATATCTATTTCCTTATTTAAAAAGTTTATACACTCTTTTAAAGTTGCTATAGGTACTACCTCTATATCTTTTACAAATAAAGCTTCTTTCTCATTTTCTTTAGGTAAAAATACCCTTTTTATACCTTCTTTTTTAGCATTTATTAATATAGGTAAAATACCTTTAACTTTTCTTATTTTTCCATCTAAAGCTAATTCCCCAACAAATATACTTTCCTCTAAAAACTTATCATTTACTTTTATTAACGCTCTTAAAAGCCCTATTGATATTGGTAAATCAAAATAAGCTCCTTCTTTTTTCATATCTGCAGGAGATAAGTTAACAACTATTCTCGAGTTAGGAAATTTATATCCACTATTTATTATTGCTGACTTGACTCT
>JAFOOW010000002.1 GCA_017425305.1 Peptostreptococcaceae bacterium
AAGAACTAAGTTCACTGTATATCCCCCCTAACTAGCCTTTTTATTCTTTAATTTATTTAATCCCGCAAGTAAAAATCCTAAAGTTAAGAATGCTCCTGGAGGTAATATAAATAATAAAGCTGGTTCAAATGATGCTCCAAACAAATTTATTCCAAATAAACTACCGTTTCCAAGTATTTCTCTTATTGCTGCTAATACTGTTAATGACAGTGTAAATCCTAACCCCATTCCTAACCCATCTGCTGCAGATTCTAAAGTTTTATTTTTAGATGCAAAGCTTTCTGCTCGACCTAATATTAAACAGTTAACAACTATAAGAGGTATAAATAACCCTAGTGCATTATCAAGACTTGGAATATATGCTTTTAATAACATTCCTATTATTGTAACAAAAGTTGCAATTACTACTATAAACGCAGGTATCCTTATTTTTGAAGGTATAATTTTTCTCATCATAGCTATAACTATATTAGAACAAACTAAAACTGCTGTAGTAGAAAGACCCATACCTAACCCATTTATAGCTGATGTTGTTACTGCCAATGTAGGACACATTCCTATTACTTGAACAAATATTGGGTTTTCATCAATCAATCCATTTTTTATTATCTTACCTAAACTCATATCCTACGCCCCCTATTTACCACTTATCTGATTAAATGCATTTATAGCTGTATTAAGTCCATTTATAACTGAATTACAAGTTATTGTTGCCCCAGAAACAACTTGTATCTCATTATCTTGTGATGGACTATCTGAAATTTTAAATTTATTCCCTATAACTTTACCATCTATTTGATGCTTTAATCCTGTATCAAATGTAGAAGAAAAATATTGATTTTTTCTAGTATTCTCACCTAATTCTATTCCCTTTATCTTGCCATCTAATGTTATTCCTACAATAACTTCTGATTTTGAATCAAATCCATCTACTTTTGTCTCTATTATATATCCTATATTTTCACCTCCTGATAAAACTTCATAAGTAGCTACTACTGTTTCATCTAAATTATTTTGTATTTCTTTAAGATTAGCATCCTTAAATATTTTCTCTCTAGGATTAACATTGCTATTAGCTAAAGTTTCCTTACTTTCTTCACCTGATAATACTTCTTTATATATATTCATAGCAGCATTTACTCCTGTAGTGACTGCATTTGAAGTTATAGTTGCTCCAGAAATAGCTACTATATTGTTATCTGAAGAAGCACTTCCTTTTACTACTATTAATGGATTATCTACACTCTTATTATTAAATTGATCCTTAAATCTAGGCTCACTAGCTTTAGAACCTAAACCTGGTGTTTCTGAGTGATTTCCAATTTTTATTCCAGTTATATTTCCTTCTGAAGATATACCTACCATAACTTCAATAGGTCCACCATATCCCTTTGGAGAAGTTTTTATTGTATACCCAACAACCTTCCCACTTTTTAGTCCTTCATAAACTTCTTTAACAAGGTCATTACTAGTATCTTCTACTATTTTAAATTCTTCAGCACTGCTAAGAACTTCTTTTCTTGATTCATTATTAGCCTGAATATTTCTTTCTTCTATTATTGGTTTAGTTATATTGTCAGTAACTCCTAATGCTAAAGCCGCTATAGCACATATAGCAAAAAGTGTACTACCTAGTCTTAATATATCTTTCATCTATTTAGACACCTCCCCAAATACCTTATTTTTAGTGTATTTGTCTATAATAGGAGTCATTACATTAACAAATAATATTGAGTAAGATGCACCTTCTGGATATCCTCCATATAGTCTTATAACTGTAGTTATGATTCCAGCTATAATCGCATATATAACTTGACCTTTCTTTGTCATTGGAGAAGTTGTATAATCTGTAAGCATAAAAAATGCCCCTAGCATAAGACCCCCTGCTAGCATCTCGTATGCAACGAAACTTATATTAAATCCGCCTAAAATTAACATCAATACAAATACTGTACCTATATAAAATACTGGTATTACATAATTTATAACACCTTTATACATTAGATATACTCCACCTAATATTATAAGAATAGCAGAAGTTTCTCCTATACATCCTCCTATATTTCCTATAAGCATATCCATTAAACTAATACCTGAAGCTTCTAAATTAGTAACTCCTTGTGAGCCTACTTTTAAAAAAGATAATGGTGTTGCTGTAGTAACTGCATCTATAGCTCCTGAACTTACCCAATTAACCCCTGTCTTAGTCCAAGCTGTCATAGCTACAGGAAATGATGCTAGTAAAAATGCTCTTGCTGCTAGTGCAGGGTTTACAAAGTTATTACCTATTCCTCCAAACACCATCTTAACAACTATTATTGCAAAAGCTGAACCTGCTAAACACATCCACCACGGAAGTGATGCTGGAACATTAAATGCTAATAGTAATCCCGTTATAACAGCTGAATAATCTCCTATAGTTAATTCTTGCTTTGATAACTTTTGATATAAAAATTCGCATCCTACCGAACCTAATATACACCAAAATATTACATTTATAGCACTTAATCTAAAGAAATACACGCCTGCTAATGCTGCTGGTAAAAGTGCAATTATTACTTGCCTCATTATATATGATGTGTCTTCATTACTCCTTACATGTGGAGATGACGATACAGTCAATTTATTATCCATAATGATTCCCCCCTAACTCCCTTATTTAGTTGTTTTATTTCTTCTTAATGTCATAATCTCTTTTTTAGCTACTCTGATTGATTGTAATAATGGTCTTCTTGCTGGACATATAAATGAACAAGAACCACATTCTATACAATCTAAAGCTCTATAATTATCTGCATTTTCATATTCTCCTCTTAAGCTATATGCACTTATATATAAAGGTTGTAATAATGCAGGACATATATCTAAACACTTTCCACATCTTAAACAATTTTGTGCCTTTGGTGTTTTAGACTCTTCTTCATCTAAGCACAATATACCTGATGTTCCTTTATTTGCAGGTATATTAGTTGTATATTGAGCAATACCCATCATAGGTCCACCCATTATAATTTTGCCTACATTTTTATCTTCTTTAAATCCACCACATTGTTCTATTATTTCTGAGAATAAAGTTCCTACTTTTATAACTAAATTTTTAGGATTTTGTATACAACTTCCTGTTACAGTTGTTATTCTTTCTATAAGTGGCATACCTGTTTTTATAGTTTTTGCTATTTGTGCAGCTGTTCCTACATTATTAACTACCACTCCTGAATCCATAGGTAATCCACCTGATGGAACCTCCCTTTTAGTACATGCATATATAAGTTGTTTTTCTGCACCTTGAGGATACTTTACTTCTAATCCAACTACTTCTATATTGCTATATTGGTCAGCTACTTTTGTTATAGCTTCTATAGCATCAGGTTTATTTGCTTCTATACCAATATATCCTTTCTCTACATCTAAAGCTTTCATTAATGCTCTTAACCCAAATACAACATCTTCAGGATTTTCAGTCATTAACTTATGGTCTGCTGTCAAGTATGGTTCACACTCTGCACCATTTAGTATTACAAAATCTATCTTTTTACCAGGTGGTGGTGAAATCTTTACATGAGTTGGAAATGTAGCTCCACCCATACCAACTATTCCAGCCTCTTTTATAATCTCTATAATTTCTTCCTTACTTAATTCATCTAAAGTTCCTTTACATTTTACACTTTCATGTAATTCATTTTCGAAATCGTTTTCTATGATTACACAAGTGCACATTCCATTAGCAACTTCAAGCTCTTTTATTCCAGTAACTTTACCAGATATAGATGAGTGAACATTAGCAGATACAAATCCTTGCATTTCTCCTATTTTTTGACCAACCTTTACAAGCTCCCCAACTTGTACTATAGGTTTAGCAGGAGCACCTATATGTTGTTGCATCGGTATATATACAACTTTAGGTTGATTTGCTATCTCTAATGGCTTCCCACTAGTATACTCTTTTCTATATGGAGGATGTATTCCACCTTTGAATGTTAAGAGTTTCATTATCGTACCCCCTTTATACTATAATTAAATACCTATGTTAATATAAGTATACTATAGTTTTTATCAAATATTAACTATTGTTAAATTAATATTTTGTTTTTTACTAATATTCAGTATTATTCGACTATTATATTTTATATACTTTTAAGTATAAAAAAAGCTGTTTTAAAAACAACTTTTAAACAGCTTTTATTGAATTTATAAAAGAGTAATAACCTTGCATACTTGACATAAATAAGCTCTTTGCAACATAGTAATTTTCATCCTCTATCATTTTTAAACTTTCTTTACTTTTATCATTCATAGAACTAGCATAATTTAATAAGTTTTCTTTAAAAGCATTCATTCCATCATAATTTATTTTTTTACCTTGTTTTTCTATATTATCCAATATGCTAGCCCTATTTTCCTGAATACTTTTATATTCCTTTACATCAACTATTTCATTATTTTTTATCCAGAACTCAGATTCTTCTTTAAAGTTATTTATTAAGTTATTTAGTTCTTTACAGATTTCTTCTACATATGCATATTTATCTGTATAATCTAATCTAACTAGTGGAACTTCTAACTTTGTTACAAATGCATCTGAAAATTGCTCTTTTACAAGTTCTAAATATTTTCTACTTTCATCTTCATCCATAGATACATAAGTTTGTACCTTTTTTACTCCATCTATTTCAACAATAGAAAATGGTATATTTGAATTAGCTAGTTTACTTTGAATTTCATTAATATCTTCTTCATTATTTATAGCTGCTATCTGTATTGAATACATGTCCCAATTCGTTACAGTTGCAACCTTTACATTTTCATTATCTACCTCAATTTCTGTATTATCACTACTATCCTTTACATCTACTATATCTTTATAATCAAATTCTTCAACCGAACTATTACCTATCAAATGAAATTCTGTAAGTTCTTTTATTTTTTCTTTAATACTACTTAAGTTAAAATGTTTTATAAATACAGCTCCTCCTAATATACATATAACAATACTCCCTGTTGCCATAAGTTTACCTAAGCTATTTCTTCTTTTATTAACCCCTCTGTAGATATTTCTTCTTTTATTCATTAGTTTGTCCCCCCTATATATTCTTTTATTAATATATATTCAATGATTATCTAATATATGCTAATATTTATGTTAAGTTCATACAAATAAAATATAGTACATGCATAACTAGTTACATGTACTATATCTTAAACTTAGCATATATAGGAAAATGATCAGACATATTTTTCTTTATAACATCGTATTCAATAACTTCTATATTCGGCGATAATAATATGTAGTCAATTCTATCTAAGGAAGTGGCATAGGTTAAAGTATTATTTTGATTCAATTCTTCAGCTACATCCTTAAAAATTTCCTTATTTACATCAACATCTCCTTGATTAAAATCACCTACAACTATGTATTGGTCATTAAGTTCTTTTATAAATGTTTCTACTTCTTGTAGTTGTAATTCTCTTTCTTCTTTATCTAAACCTAGGTGAAGATTTATTATATTAAGTTTTTTTCCTCTTCCTAAATTTACTACTGTATGTAACATTCCCCTTTGCTCTTTTTTGCTACTTAAGTATATATGTTTTTGACTAACTATAGGATATTTAGAATATGTTGCCAGTCCGTAATTAGAGCCTAATTTAACAACATTTGCACCAAAGTGAGCATACATATCTAAATCTTCCTTTAAACTACTTACTTGAAATCCTGCCTTAGCTGATTCATTAACCTCTTGTAAACATATTATATCTGCATCTGTATCTCTCAAAAAATCAATTATATCAAATAAACTAGGGAACATATCTTTATCTAATCCACTATGTATATTATAGCTTATTATTTTTATTTCTTTAGTTGGCATAAACTTTTTTATCTCAATAAAGTAACCTATTGTAATAATTAATACTATTAGGACTATACTCAATATCTTTTTGTACATTTTTATCAGCCCCTCTTTAAAAGTTGTTTCTATATATATTTATTCTCATCTTAAAAAATTAAGACGCTATTTTATAGCGCCTTAATTTTTAATTTTACTTAGTTTATCCTTTATTATATAGTTTATAACTTTTTTTCTTATATCTTCAGCATCTTCACTTTCTTCTGTTTCTATATTTAATATTCTAGCTATAGTATTCATATCATTTCTAGCTTTTGACTTATAACTTTCAATAAGTTCAGATTTTATTTTATCTGGTTCTAATGCATAATCTTCATTATCTTTTCTATATAATACATATTTTTTACTGTACCTTGACCTATTATCATATATATGTGTTGATATTTTTTTTAGTATTACTTTATACGACTGTTTTTGATTAACTTCTAAATTAAGGTACTTAGCAAATTTAATTAATTCTCCTTTTGTTCTGAATAATTCTTCAGCTCTTATAATCTTAGCAATTTCATTAAAACTATTTTGATATGATCCTCTTTTTAAAATAGTTGCATATATCCTCTTATTACCCATATTGGTTTTTATATCGTATATATTGCTTTCTATTATTTTATCAAGTTTATTTTCTATATGTTTCGTTGATCCCTTTTGAGAAACATAATTCTGAAGCTCTTTTTGGGTCATATCAAGTATTATTTTTTTAAGATCTTCTTTATAGCCTCTAGGTTCCATGATACACCCCCTTAATACTTTTATTATATTCTCAAAGTATTTAAAAGTTGCTTTTTTATAAAGGTTTAAAATTAAATATAATTATTTTTTATTAATATGTATATATTCTTATTTTATGGAAATAATTTAAATGTAAATCAAAACATACTCAATCTCCCCCATTTTAAAGACTTCTATTTCCCCCAATAGAAGTCTTTTTATATCCAATAAAAATAGTGAGCATTAAGCTCACTATTTTTATTGGTGTGGAAAGTGGGACTTGAACCCACACAAGTTAACCTTACTACCCCCTCAAGATAGCGCGTCTGCCAGTTTCGCCATTCCCACATAATATACTTATAGGGTATATTATTTTATATTAATATTCAATATGTTCGTCAAAACTTCTAAATAAAAGAGATAATTAGATTATCTCTTTTATTTTTTATTATTTTTCTAAACCTATTTGATATATACCTTCATATATGTCAAAATCATTAGGTGAAAGTTCTCCTGATATCCTTTTGTTAGTTACTAAGTAATCATCTGTTATTCCTAAACTTATAAATGCAACTTTATCTCTAGTATATTTTTGTATAGCTTTGTATATACTTGCAGTATTATTTTTATTAGTCGATACTACTAATGATTGAAGGTATGAATTAAGTTTTTCATCTTCATATCCACTATATCTAATTATTTCTGTTGCATCAGGAATAGCTGGTAATTCCCAACCTATAAGAGCCAAATCATATTCCTTTTTATCTAATCTACTAGATAAATCATTCATTTCTAACTCTTCAACTATAGATTTTATTCCTATTTCATTTAGATTTTCTCTTATTATATAAGCCGCCTTAACTCTTTCTCTATTTTCTTTATTAACTACAATTCTAAAGTTAAGAGATTTAAGTTCTTCTTTTGACTCTTCATTTTTATTATTTATAGTATTATTTTCTTCTTTTACAGAATTATTATTTATATCTAACTTTTCTTTTGTACTCTTATCATTGTTACTATTAGTACCTTCTTTAGAATTAGTTTCTATATTTTTTTTAATACTCTTTATTTTTTCAAGATACTTCTTAGAGTTTTCTAAATTATAATCATATCCTTTAATCTCACTATCATAATACTTAGATTTAGAATGTAATGGGAAATTAACTAAGGTTGCATTTCCAACATAGGCTTCATCTATAATTTTTTGTTTATCTATAGCATATGCTATAGCTTTTCTGAAGTTAATATCATTTATTAAACTATTATCATAATTAAAGATTAAGTATTCGTAGCCTCTACCTTCATAATCATCTATTTTAAATTCTTTTTCATAGAACTTACTTAAGTCACTTAAATTTAACTTAGTTATATCACTAGCTAGTGCTAATGTCATACTAACTTGTGCCTCCTCATCAGGAACCATTGCAACACTAATTTCTTTTTTAGCACTTTTTATTTTATCCTTATCATAGTAATCTTCATTTAAAGTTAATAACATATCTGACCTTTGATTATACTTAGATATTTTATATGCTCCACTTCCAACCATATTATTTTTATAATTATCTATATCTTTAGAATCAACTTTACTAAATTCGTTTTTACATACAATTGGGAAAATTAAAGTATCAATTGAAAATGCATATGTACTATCAAAATTTATCCTAAATGTTTTATTATCTACTATAGATACTGATGATATATTTTCAACAAATGGTTTATATGTACTCTCTGTTGATTGCTTTATTAAATCTATAGTAAACTTAACATCTGCTGATGTAATAGAATTTCCATTATGCCACTTAGCATCCTTTAATTGAATCTCTATAACTTTTCCATTAGAAGTTATTTTATACGTATCTACTAATTGAGGTACAGTATTATAATTACTATCTATAGTAAATAAACTATCATAAACTAAATTCATTATATAGTTAACAGACTTCTCAGAGTTATTAATTGGATTTATTGTTTTTGGTTTTACCATTGTCAAATGAATATAATCTGAATTTATAGAAGTAGTATCTTTACTCATAGAAGCTTCTTCTTTTTTACATCCTGTAGTTGTAAGTGCTAATGCCAATGCTATAGCTAACACTTTAATTTTTTTCATTAGTTTCTTCCTCTCTATACAATGCTTTGTAAACTCTATAATTTTCTTTTACTTTTTCTAAATAGTTTTTAGTTTCTTCGAAAGGTATTTCATGTAGTTTATTTCCATCTATACTATATGCATCATTCTTTAGCCATTTACTAACATTTCCAGAACCTCCATTGTATGCTGTTATAACTAAATCTAAATCATTAAATTCTTTAAATAACTTATTTAAATACCAACATCCAATTTTTATATTAGTTTCTGGGTCAAATATATCTATATTTTCTAATCCTAGTTCTTCTTGTGCCCAGTTTTGGGTTATTTCACTTATTTGCATTAATCCTTTTGCATTCCGTTTTGATATAGCTTTTTTATTAAACTTACTTTCAACTTTTATAACACTATATACTAGGCTATCATCTATTCCATATTCTTTAGAGTACATTTCAACATACTCCTTGTATATCCTAGGGTGAAGCAACTTTAATAATAAATTTTCTTTTATAGTAATAACTCCAACAATTAATATAATCAAACTTACAGATAAAAGTATAACTTTTCTTTTATTCAATCCAGTTTTCCTTAATATATATGAATAATTTATCAAACTCATCTTTTAAGTTATTCATATCTTTGGAGTTATCAATTATATAATCTGCATATTTGATTTTTTCATCTTGTTTCATCTGTGAATTAATTCTTTTTAATGCTTCTTCTTTTGTCATATTATCTCTATTTATAACTCTATTTAGCTGAACTTCTTCATTACATGTTATTACTACTAGTTTATCAACTAAATCAAGAAATTTGCCTTCTATTAAAAGTGCTGCATCAATTACAACTATATTTTTACCTTGATTAGAAATATCTATTATTCTATCATTTATTTTTCTTTTTATCGCAGGATGAGTTATACTATTTAGCTTCATTAACATATCATCATCATTAAATACTATATTGCCTAATTTTTTTCTATTTAAAGTTCCATCATTATTTTTAATTTCTGTTCCAAATTCATAGAATATTGTTTCTAATAGTTCTTTGTCATACATTATTTCCCTAGATATTATATCTGCATCTATAACATCTATATTTTTACTCATTAAAAGTTCTGATAAACTACTTTTTCCACATCCTATATTTCCTGTTAGCCCTACAACTAACATCTTATCACCTACTTTGTTTCGTACCAAGAATCTCCTACATTTAAATCTACATCTAGACTTACATCCATATGAACTGCATTTTCCATTTCATCTTTCATTATTCTTGATACTATTTCTAATTCATCTTCATAAGCTTCTATTATAAGCTCATCGTGTACTTGAAGTATTAACTTAGACTTTAAGTTGTTTTCTTCTAGTTTTTTATAAACATTAACCATAGCTATCTTTATTATATCTGCTGCACTTCCCTGTATAGGAGCATTCATAGCTAGTCTTTTTCCTAAGTTTTTAAGTATTGCATTACCTGAATTTATTTCTGGTATGTATCTACGTCTATTTAATATAGTTTTAACATATCCATCACGTTTAGCATCTTCTATAGTTTCATCCATATATTTACCTATATCTTGATACTTACTTAAATAACTATCTATATATTGTTTAGCTTCTTTCATAGGTATTTTTAAATTTTGAGATAATCCAAAATCACTTATACCATATACTATACCAAAGTTTACTGCTTTAGCTGCACTTCTCTGCTCACTTGTAACTTTTTCTACATCAATATTAAATACCTGTGATGCAGTTTTTGTATGTATATCTACATTATGATTAAAAGCATCTATCATATTCTCATCTTGACTCATATGCGCTAATACTCTTAGTTCTATCTGAGAATAATCAGCATCAACTAACTTATAATTTTCATCTGCAATAAATACTTTTCTTATATTTCTTCCAAGTTCTAATCTAACAGGTATGTTTTGTAAATTTGGTTCAGTTGAAGAAATTCTTCCTGTTGTTGTTATTGTTTGGTTAAATGATGAGTGTATTCTATTGCTTATAGGATTTATTATATTTACTAATCCATCTACATATGTTGATTTTAGCTTTACTATTTGTCTATACTCAGTTATCTTATCTATAATTTCGTGCTTATCACTAAGCTTTTCTAATACCTCTGCATTAGTTGAGTATCCTGTTTTAGTTTTCTTTATTACTGGTAATCCTAACTTTTCAAATAATATAACTCCTAACTGCTTAGGTGAATTTATGTTGAATTCTTCTCCTGCCAATTCATATATTTCACTTTCTAGTTTTTCTATTGATATTTTAAATTCTTCACCTAGTTCAATTAATTTATCTTTATCAACTTTTACTCCTTCGTACTCCATATATCCTAACACTTCAACTAGTGGCATTTCAACATGGTAAAATAAACCATCCATTTCAGTATTGATTAATTTTTCCTCCATCTTAGGATTAACTATTGATACAAGATTAATTATACTACCTATATGTAAGTTTAATTCCTCTATACTTAAATCTTCATACTTTTTAGCCTTTACGCCTTTTCCTAGTAAATCCTCTATAGATTTAAGTCTTTGATTGAAGTAATTCATCGCTATAGAATCATAAGAATATCCTGAGCTACCTGAGTCTATAAGATATTCTGCTATAGTTATATCAAAGTACATATTTTGTAACTTAATATTGTAAGGTCTTAGTGCTATATAATCATCTTTTATGTTATAACCATATTTCTTTATTTCTTCTGATTCTAATATTTCTTTTATATCACATATATTTCCTTCATCTATATAATATATATCTTCTCCATTTACACTTAGGTATATATACATTATATTTTTTTCTAATATATTTCCTTGTTTTTTTACTGTCTTTAATATAACTTTTCCTGATTCTTTTACTTTTTTAATAAATTCAGGTATATTATCTAACCTAGTTATATTTAACTCTATGTTTGTATCTTCACTTTCAGTTATGCTTCCTCCAACTTTAGCAATTAAACTATTGAATTCTAATTTATTAAATTCTTCTATAACATCTTCTTTGTTATAGTCTCCAAATAGTAATGTCTCTAAGTTAACTTCTATAGGAACATCTCTTATTATAGTTGCTAAGTTTTTACTCATAACAGCTAAGTCTTTATTTTCTTCTATCTTTTTCTTTGTACTTCCTTTTATAGATTCTATGTTATCTAATATATTTTCAATACTTCCAAATTCTTTAATTAACTTTATACCAGTAACCTCACCTATACCTGGAACTCCTGGTATATTATCTGACTTATCTCCCATAAGCCCTTTTAAGTCTATAAATTGAGTTGGAGTCATTTGATATTTCTCCATAACTGCATTAAAATCATATTCATCAACTTCACCAACACCTTTTTTAGTTATTAATGTTGTTGTTTTATCTGATGCTAGCTGGATAGCATCTTTATCTCCAGTAACAATATACACTTTATATCCTTCTTGTTCTGCTTTTAAAGATACTGTTCCTATAATATCATCTGCTTCATAACCTTCTATTTCTAATCTATTTATATTAAACTTATCTAATAATAATTTTAATGGCTCCATTTGTTGTTTAAGTTCATCAGGCATTTTTTTTCTACCAGCTTTATAATCCTTATACTCTAAATGTCTAAAAGTAGGTGCTTTTTTATCAAATGCAACACTTATATGTGTAGGATTATATGTGTCTATTATTTTAAATAGCATAGTTGTAAAACCATATATTGCATTAGTATGTAAACCTTGCTTATTTGTTAAATCTGGTATTGCATAAAATGCTCTATTTATTATTGAGTTTCCATCTATTATTACTAATGTCTTTTCCAAAATTATCAACTCCTAAGTTTTAATCCTTTGTATTATTACCAATTATATCATATTTAATATTACCATATTATTGAAGGTATATTAAGTACAAATATATTGCGAAACGCTTTCTAAATAGCTATAATTAAAGTATATTAAGCCGGTTTGCTGGAATCGGCAGACAGGGCGGACTCAAAATCCGTTGGTAGTGATACCGTGTGGGTTCAAGTCCCACAACCGGCACCAATAAAAAAGAGAATAGACTATAGTCTATTCTCTTTTTGTTTAAATTTATAATTGCTGTGCTAACATTTTATAAATTTCATATCTTTCCTTAGCATTTTCTTCAGTCATTTCAAATAATTCTTCTGCTACTTCTGGGTATTGTTTAGCTATAGCAGCATATCTTACTTGACCCATTAAGAAGTCTCTAAAGCTTTCTGTTGGCTCTTTAGAATCTAATATAAATGGATTCTTACCTTCTTCTTTTAATGTAGGGTTGTATCTATATAAGTGCCAGTATCCACACTTAACTGCTTGCTCTTCATTTGCTATACTACGTCCCATACCTTCTTTTAATCCGTGACTTATACATGGTGCATAACATATTATTAATGATGGTCCATTGTAGTTCTCAGCTTCTATTATAGCTTTGATAAGTTGGTTCTTATCTGCTCCCATAGATACCTGAGCCACATATACATTTCCATATGTCATTGCCATTCTTCCTAAATCTTTTTTCTTAGTTCTTTTACCTGCTGCTGCAAACTTAGCCATTGCTGCAATTGGAGTTGACTTAGAAGCTTGTCCTCCTGTATTTGAGTATATCTCTGTATCAAATACTAGTATATTTACATCTTCGCCTGATGCTAATACATGATCTAAACCACCATATCCTATATCATATGCCCATCCATCTCCTCCTGGTATCCATTGAGATCTCTTAACTAAGTAGTCTTCTCTTTCTTTTATTTGATTTACTAGGCAGTTAACTTTTTCATCTGAAGATTTTATATTATCTAATGCATGTATTACTTCTTTTGATGCATTTTTAGATTCTTCACCTTTATCTTTATTTTCTAGCCAGTTGCTTAAAGCGTTTTTGCTTTCTTCATCTATATCTAAAGATATTAATTCATTTGCAACTTCAGCTATTTTATTTCTTATTTGTTTAACTCCTAAATACATACCTAATCCAAATTCAGCATTGTCCTCAAATAATGAGTTTGCCCAAGATGGACCTTTACCTTCATGGTTTATAGTATATGGAGTAGTTGGGAACGAACCTCCCCAAATTGATGAACAACCTGTTGCATTTGCTATCATCATTCTATCTCCAAATAGTTGAGTTACTAATTTGATATAAGGAGTTTCTCCACATCCAGCACAAGCTCCTGAGAATTCAATAAGTGGTTGTCTAAATTGACTTCCTTTTACTGTAGTTGGAGGCATTAAATCACCTTTATGTGATACTTTAGAAACAGCATATTCCCAGTTTGGAATTTCTTTTTCTATTTGAGTTTCTAAAGGTTTCATAACTAAAGCCTTTTCTTTTGCAGGACATATATCAGCACAGTTACCACATCCTGTACAGTCCATAGTATCTACTTGAATCTTATATTGTAATCCTTCTAGACCTTTTCCTACTGCTTTTTTAGTTTCAAAAGCTTCTGGTGCATTTTGTACTTCTTCTTCATTTAGTAAGAATGGTCTTATAGTAGAGTGTGGACATATATATGAACATTGATTACATTGAATACAGTTTTCTATTATCCATTCAGGAACACTTACACCTACTCCACGTTTTTCATATGCAGCTGTACCATTAGGTAATGTACCATCTTCTATTCCTTTAAATGCACTTACTGGTAAATCATCCCCTTCTTGTGCGTTTATAGGTCTTAATATATTTTTAATAAATTCTGGTTCATCACTTTCTATAGCTTCATCTATTGCAGTTTTCCAAGACTCTGGAACATTTACTTTAACTAATGAATCTCTTCCTTTTTCAACAGCTGAGTAGTTCATATTAACTACTTTATCACCTTTTTTACCATAAGCTTTCTTTATAGAATCTTTTAAGTAATCTATAGCTTCATCTTCTGGTATTATTTCAGCTAATTTAAAGAATGCAGATTGCATTATCATATTTATTCTATTTCCAAGACCTATTTCTTGAGCTATATTAGTAGCATTAATTGTGTAGAATTGTATATCATTATTAGCTATATATTTTTTAAGCTTAGCCGGTAGATGATTATCTAGTTCTTTATCATCCCATATACAGTTTAGAACAAATACTCCACCTTTTTTAAGTCCTTTTAATAAGTCATATTCATGTACATATGATTGGTTATGACATGCTATATAATCAGCTTCATCTATAAGATATGTTGACCTTATTGGTGTTTTTCCAAATCTTAAGTGAGACATTGTTATACCACCAGATTTTTTAGAATCATATGCAAAGTAAGCTTGAGCAAACATGTCTGTATTATTACCGATTATTTTTATAGCTTGTTTATTTGCTCCTACAGTACCATCTGATCCTAATCCCCAGAACTTACATCTTATAGTACCTTCTTGACTTATTTTAAACTCTTTATCAACAGGTATTGATTTATTTGTAACATCATCTACTATACCTACTGTAAATCCATTTTTAGGATTTGATGATTTTAAGTTGTCATATATAGCCTTTATATGAGCTGGAGTAGTATCCTTAGATGCTAATCCATATATACCACCTATTATCATTGGAGATTTTTCATTATCATAGAATGCTGATTTTACATCTAGATATAATGGTTCTCCTATAGAACCAGGTTCCTTAGTTCTATCTAAAACACAGATTCTTTCTGCACTACTTGGAATAGCTTCCATAAGGTGTTTTACTGAGAATGGTCTATATAAATGAACTTTAACTAAGCCATATTTTTCACCTTGTGCATTTAAATAATCTATAGTTTCTTCTATTGTTTCAGTTACTGAACCCATTGCAACTATTATGTACTTAGCATCTTGTGCACCATAATAATTAAATAAGCTATGTTTTCTTCCTGTTAGTTCAGCCATTTCATTCATATATTCTTCAACT
>JAFOOW010000021.1 GCA_017425305.1 Peptostreptococcaceae bacterium
CCTGAGCCAGGATCAAACTCTCAAATAAAAGTTGTCCATCGCTCAGCTATCATTATCTGAATATCTGGCTTGGTTGTTTGTTTAATTCTTAAAAGAGTTATATATAATAATTAACCTACTGTTTAATTTTCAAAGTTCATTTTTATTTTGCCCTTTTCTTAAGGACAAGTAATAATATACTATGAATTAAACAATAGGTCAATACTTTTTTAAAAACTTTTTTATTTTTTTTTACAAGTTCTTTTCATACTCTTTTCTTAGCTTATCTATAATCTTTCTTTCTAGCCTAGATACAGTCATTTGAGATATCTCTAATTCCTTAGCTATAGATGACTGAGTCTTATCTAAAAAGAATCTATCTTTAAATATTTTTACTTCTAATTCATTTAATGTTTCTATAAATTTATTTATAAAGTCCGTGTTTTCTATATTACTAAAGCTAGTTTCTTCTTGACCAACTTTATCTTTTAAAGTTACTTCTTTATCATCAGAATCATCATTACTTGATGTATCTAAAGACATTGGTTGATATCCGTAAGAAGCTTCTATAGCCTCTAAAACTTCTTCTTCTGTACATCCTATGTAATTTGCTATATCTGCTGCTTTTGGGCTTCTTTTGTATTCTTGTTCTAGAAATAATTTAGCTTCACTTATCTTTTTGCTTAATTCTTGAATTCTTCTAGGAACTTTTAATGTCCATACTTTATCTCTAAAGTATTTTTTTATTTCACCTATTATTGTAGGTGTAGCAAAGCTAGAAAACTCATATCCTTTTGATATATCATATCTATCTATTGCATAGATAAGAGCTAATGAAGCTACTTGGTATATATCATCAAAGTCAACACCTTTGTTTGCATACTTTTTAGCTAATATATTTACTAAATACATATGTCTTTCTATAAGTATATTTCTAATATTTATATCTTTATCTTTACTATATAAATTGAATAACTCTTTAGTTTCCATATTCATATAATTTGTAGCATTAGCTACATTCTTCATTAAATACCAACTCCTAAATATTTAGTCATTTTCACTATTGTGCCTTGATTATTTTTAGATGTAGTACTTACTTCATCCATTAATGTTCTTATTATAAATAGACCTAATCCATTTTCTTTAGGATTTGATAAATCTGGTTCTGCTATACAATCCATATCATATCCTGTTCCTTTATCTTCAATCTCTATTGTTAATCCATTTTCAAGTAACTCAAATGTAACATAAAACTTTTCATCTGAGCTATGTTTTATTGCATTTGTACATGCCTCTGATACAGCAACTTTTATATCCTCTATGTCATCTAGTGAAAATCCTATTTTATTAGCAATTCCAGATAATGTTAATCTTATTATGCTTACAAAATCTGGATTTGTTGTTAATTCCATTTTTATAGTTTCACAAGTCAAAGTCTATCCCTCCACTTTAAATATTTTATCTAGACCTGTTATATCAAATATCTTTTTAACATTTTTTCTAGGGTTTAGTATATATATATCCTTTTCATTTACTTTTAATCTTTTTAGTACACCTATTAATACACCTAATCCTGTAGAGTCTATATATTCTAAATCTGTACAATCTATTTTTATGTCTATTGGTTTTTTTTCAACTAATCCATTTAAGTGTTCCTTAACTTTATCTGCTCCTGCTACGTCAAGTTCACCATTCATATTTATATTCCAAAAATTACTATCTAAGTGTGATTTTATATTTACTGACATACGTGTACCTCCTTGACTATCTTTTTAAAAATCTAAATATCTTAGTTATATTTGTTACACCACTAGCTAAGCTAACTATATCTTCAGTACTTTTTGTAATTGCTGCAACATTTTCTATTGTTTCATGTATATGTCTTTCATTGTAATCAACTATTTTATAAGCTTTTTCAACTAATTTAGTTGTACTATTTATCATTTTACCTAAATATACAGCTATAATTAGTGCAGATGCTCCAACTAAAATAGCCCCTATTTGCCATCCCCATGC
>JAFOOW010000022.1 GCA_017425305.1 Peptostreptococcaceae bacterium
CCATTTTCCATACCAACCATAAATACTACTGGGAATTCTAATCCCTTTGCACTATGAATGGTCATTAATACAACAGTCCCATTTTCATCTTCTTCATCTTCAAGTTTATCTGTATCTTGAACAAGAGAAACCTTTTCTAAATATGCTTCTAATTGTGTCTTATTTATATCAAACTCACTAGAACCTGATGCTCTTTCCTTTTCATAATTTTTCTCAAAATCAACTGCATCTGATACTAACTCTTTTAAGTTCTCTATTCTACTCTTATCTTCTATTTGCTTTGAAGCTTCTAATTCCCTTATATATCCTGTATCTTCTAATATTGTTTCAATTAAATGAGATACTGGAACAGTTTCTGATAGAATCATTAAGTTTTCCATAAGCTCCATAAATTTTTCTATTCCAGCACAATTTCTAGCTGTTAATGTTGGAATAGTTCTTACTTCACCTAAAGCATCCCATAGACTTAATTCATAACTCTCAGCAAAATCTAATACCTTTTGTATAGTTGCATCTCCAATCCCTCTTTTAGGAACATTTATTATTCTTCTTAATGCTATACTATCTGAAGGATTTACAAGAACCTTTAAGTAACTTAACATATCCTTAATTTCTTTTCTATCATAGAACTTAGTTCCACCTACTATCTTATAAGCTATAGCATTTCTTCTTAAACTCTCTTCAAATATACGTGACTGTGCATTAGTTCTGTAAAGTATAGCAAAATCTTTATATTGTTTATTTTGTTCTTTCTTTATTTTTTCTATTTGATTAGCTACAAAAGTACCTTCATCTCCATCAGAGTATGCTCTATATACTTTAATTTTACTACCACTTTCCTGTTCTGTTCTTAAGACTTTACTCTTTCTATTAGTATTATTTACAATAACAACATTAGCCGCATTTAATATATTCGCTTTTGAACGATAATTTTGTTCTAATTTAATTACCTTTGCATCTGGATAATCTTTTTCGAAACCAAGTATATTCTTGATATCTGCACCTCTCCATTGGTAGATACATTGATCATCATCACCTACAACACATATATTTCTATGTTTTGCAGCTAATAATGTTACAAGTTCATATTGTGCTCCATTGGTATCTTGATATTCATCAACCATAATATACTGGAACTTTCTTTGATAAAACTCTAAAGTTTCTGAATCTTTTTTAAATAACTCCACAGTCTTACAAATTAAGTCATCAAAGTCTAGCGCATTGTTTTCTTTTAATCTTTTTTGGTACATTTTATAAACTTCAGCGATTTTCTTCTCTCTAAAATTATGTTCATGTTCTCTATAGTAAGAATCAGCATTTTGCATATTATCTTTTGCTCTGCTTATCTTACTCATTATTTCTTGCTCTGTTATTTCTTTATCATTTATATTAAGAATTTTTATACATTCCTTTATAAGCGTTTTTTGATCTGTTCCATCATATATAGTAAAATTCTTTTTATATCCAAGCTTTTCAATTTCTCTTCTTAATATTCTTACACACGTGGAATGGAATGTTGATATCCACATATCCTTAGCCTTATCCCCTATAAGAGCCTGAACTCTCTCTTGCATTTCCCTAGCTGCTTTATTAGTAAATGTTATTGCTAATATTTTATATGGAAATATATTTAAATCTTCTATCATGTGAGCCATTCTATGTGTTAAAACTCTAGTTTTACCTGAGCCAGCTCCTGCTAAAATAAGTACAGGTCCTTCTGTAGTTACTGCACCTTCATATTGTTCTTTATTAAGTAAAGATTTTAAATCCAAAAGAACATCCTCCCTTCATTTTTCGATTAAAATAAACCTTAATCGAACATACAATCTATAAAATTTATTATAGCATAGATAATATATATTATTACCATAATTAATTAAATTAAAAAATTGTATTATATCTATAGCCTTACTTTTATTTATGTCCCCCTATAAATATAGTTATGATAACATTTACTTTAGCCAAATATTTTTGGACGCAAAAAAACGCAACCCTTGGGGCCAGGTTGCGTTTCAGCAATAAGCAATAAATAAAAAGGGGGCTATTTAATTCCTTTTATTTATCCTTGCATTAATATTATAGTAAAGAAGATTTTAGATTGCAAGGTATTTTTGAGAAATATCTTGCAAAATTTATAAATATGAATGTTTTTATATCACTTTTTGTTTTCTTTCGTTAAAAACTCTTTAATATAGCTAATTCCTCATCTGTAAGCTCTCTATATTCGCCTTCTTCTAGATCTTCATCTAGCGGTAAAGTTCCAAATTCTGTTCTTTTTAGATATAAAACTTGCTTTCCAACAGCTTCGAACATTCTCTTAACTTGATGGAATTTTCCTTCTTGAATAGTTATCATAACTTCTGATCCACTATCAGTTGCATTTAAAATTTCAAGTTTTGCTTCCTTACAAAGATATCCATCATCTAATGTTATTCCTGCCTTAAATTTAGCAATATCCTCATCAGTTACTTTCTTATCTATTTTAGCATAATAAACTTTATCAACTTTCCACTTTGGAGATATTAATCTATGATTTAACTCACCATCATTTGTAAGTAATAATAATCCAACTGTATCTTTATCTAATCTTCCTACTGGAAATGGATTAAATACTTGATGTTCAACTTCTAATAAATCTATGACTGTTTCATCTCTATTATCATATGTAGCAGATACTACCCCATCCGGTTTATTCATCATTAAATAAATGAACTTTCTATAAAAAATTTCTTCCCCATTAATAACAATTTTATCATTTTCAGGATCTACTTGTATTCCACTATCCTTTATTACTTCATCATTAACTTCAACTAATCCACTTCTACAAATTTTCTTAAGTTCTTTTCTTGTACCATATCCTAAATTAGATAGCACCTTATCTAGTCTTTCCATAAAACACCTCGTAAAACTTTTATATAGCTATTCTATTATTAATATCCCCTAATTGCAAGAATTTAAAAATATAGCCAGTAACACTAACACAGTATATGTATTAATTTTACAGGCTATATTTCTCATTAAACTTTAAAATCAATAATATCATAATCTTCGTATGATACTTTTTTATAAAAACTTTTAGTTAATACTAAAACCCTATATACTCCACTTTTAAATGGAATAAAAGTATAATAATTTTTTCTACTGTAAGGTTGTGCTAAGATCCACTCACCATTTATCATAATATAGAATTCATAACATACTTGTTTTCCATCTTTAGATGTAGCTTTAAAAGTTACTTCTTTTCCTATGTCCATATTATTATCTGATATATACAGTTTTGTTGTATTTACTGGTTTAACTTCACTAACATATACAGAAATCTCTTTTTTACTATCATATTCTTCTGTAGACTTTTTATTTTTAGCATAAATACTAAATGTATATTTTCCTGCACACTTTGGTTTTATTTTTATCGTTTTCTCTTCTATAAAACCTGTATTTTCTATTTCACTACCGTTTATCTTTGTTACAAATTTAGTTAAAACAGAATTTGTATTCTTTATAATAGATTCTAAACTTATTATATCACCAACTAAATAATGTTCTTTGCTATTTATTAAAATATAATCTATTTCTGCTGGTATATAATCTTTTACTTCAATAAATAAAGATTTAGATGAATCATA
>JAFOOW010000023.1 GCA_017425305.1 Peptostreptococcaceae bacterium
AAATATTCAAAGGATATTTTAAGAAAGTACGGATTTTTAATTAATGAATAGTATTATAATCGATTCAACTATTATATCTATAAAGGTTTCATTAATAGCAGTTTTAATTACTTTTTTAATAGCTATAAGCTTTGTATATTTTAATAATTATAAAAAAAATAGAAAGAAAAATATTATAGATATATTAATACTTTTACCAATGTTTATACCACCATCAGCTATAGGATATATTATATTAATAAGTCTTGGAAAAAACAGTTTTATAGGTATTATTTTAGAAAAGTATTTTAATATAAGAATAATATTTACAATACAGGCTTGTATTATAGCATCAGTTATAGTTACATTACCACTTATGTATCAAAGTATAAAAACAGCTATTTACTCTATAGATGAAGATATAATAAGTGCAGGTAAATTAGATGGAGCAAGTGACTTTAATATATTTATTAAAATAATATTACCATTATGTAAAAAGGGAATTTATAGTGGAATATTATTATCTTTTGCAAGGTCTATTGGTGAATTTGGTGCAACTATTTTAGTAGCAGGTAATATACCTGGAAAAACACAAACACTGCCAATGGCAATGTATAATTCAATAGAAGCAAATCAAAGTGAAACTACTATAATTATATTGTTTGTTATACTTAGTATATCAATATTTCTTATAATTATTTATCACATTTTAAATAAAGATAAAATTTAGGAGAATATAATATGAAGCAGATAAAAATTGAAGATAGCGTAGGATGTATTTTATCTCATGATGTTACAAAAATAGTTCCTGGAGAGTTTAAAGGAAGATTATTTAAAAAAGGGCATGTAATAAAAGAAGAAGATATAGAAAAACTTTTAGATATAGGTAAAGAACATATATATGTTTGGGAACCTAAAGAAGGACAGCTTCATGAAAATGATGCAGCTAAAAGAATAAAAGACTTAGTATTAGGCAAGGGATGTTGTATATCTGAAGAAATAAAAGAAGGTAAAATAGACTTCTTTGCCAATACTCAAGGTATAGTAAAAATAAATAAAGAGTTACTTTTAAAGCTTAATTTACTTGGAGAAATAATAGTATCTACTATACATAACAACACTCCAGTAAAAAAAGGCGAAAAGATAGGATCAACAAGAGTAATTCCATTAATAATAGATGAAAAAAAGATAATAGAAGCTGAGAATATTATAAATGAAAAAATAATAAGTGTAGAAGAAATAAAACCTAAAAAAGCTGTACTTATAACTACAGGTAATGAAGTTTATAAAGGACGAATAAAAGATGCATTTTTACCAGTTATGAAAGAAAAGTTAGAGTATTATGGAAGTGAAATTATTAAGCAAGTAATTCTTCCAGACAATAAAGAAATGATAACGGAAAATATATTAAAAGCCATAGAAGAAGATAAAGTAGATATGGTAATTTGTACTGGTGGTATGTCTGTAGATCCAGATGATGTTACACCTTCAGCAATAAAAGATTGTAATGGAGATATTGTAACTTATGGTGCACCTGTTTTACCAGGAGCAATGTTTTTATTAGCATACTATAAAAATATACCTATACTTGGAGTTCCAAGTTGTGCGATGTATTCTAAAAGAACTATATTTGACTTAGTATTACCAAGAGTTTTGATAGATGAAAAATTATCATTTGAAGATATTGCAAAGTATGGTAATGGAGGAATGTGTTTAAATTGTGAAATATGTTCTTTCCCACATTGTTCATTTGGCAAATAGGAGGATTTAAACAATGAGTGAATTAACACACTTTGATAAAAATGGAAATGCAGTAATGGTAGATGTGTCACAAAAAAATGAAACAGAAAGAATAGCAACAGCTTGCTCTAGCATTTCTATTAGCAAAGAAACTTTAGAATGTATAAAAAATAATCAAGTAGGAAAAGGTGATGTATTAGGTGTAGCTAGAGTTGCTGGTATAATGGCGGCTAAAAGAACATCTGATTTAATACCAATGTGTCACCCATTGATGTTAAGTAGTTGTAATATAGATTATGAAATAGATGAAGGTAAAAATAATATAAAAATATATGCTACAGTAAAAATTGTAGGAAAAACAGGTGTGGAAATGGAAGCATTAACAGCTGCAACTGTATGTGCCTTAACTATTTATGATATGTGTAAGGCAATAGATAAAAAAATGGTGATTGAAAATACATTTTTATTAAATAAAAGGGGAGGAAAAAGTGGAGAATTTAACTTCTACGAATAATCCACTAAAGCTATGTTAGACAAATTTGGAAGAAATATTGACTACCTTAGGATTTCTGTAACAGAAAATTGCAACTTAAGATGTATATACTGTGTAGATGAAAATAGTATAATGAGTTCGTGTAATAAGGATACTTTAAGTGATGAGGAAATATATAAAATTGTAAAAGAATGTGCAAGTTTAGGTATAAGGAAAATAAGAATTACAGGAGGAGAACCTTTAGTTCGAAAAAATATAGAAGATTTAGTGTATAAATTAAAATCTATTGATGGAATCGAAGAAATATATATTACCACAAATGGGGTATTACTAAAGGATAAAATAGAAGAACTTAAAAAAAATGGACTAACGGGAGTGAATATAAGCTTAGATTCTTTAAAGGAAAATAGATTTAAAAAAATTACTAAATTTGATAAACTTTCACATGTATTACTTTCAATAAATAAAGCCTTAGAAATAGGTCTTAAAGTAAAGATAAATACAGTTATTGTAGATGATATAAATAAAGATGAAATAATAGATTTTGTAAACTTAACTAAAGATAAAAATTTAGATGTTAGATTTATTGAACTTATGCCAATAGGTGAAGCGAAAAAATATAAGGGTATGAATAATGAAGAAATCTATGAAATAATAAAAAATAGTTTTCAAAATATTAATTTGGAACATAAAAATGAAAGAAGTGGACCTGCATCTTACATAAAAATAGAAAATTATAAAGGTAAAATAGGGTTTATAAGTCCAATATCAAATTGTTTTTGTAATGAATGTAATAGAATAAGATTAACTTCTAATGGTTTTTTGAAAAAGTGTTTACATTATAACTATGGAGTAGATTTAAAAAAATATATAAGAAGTAATATAAGCAATAAAGATTTAAAAGATTTAATTTACAATAATATATACGACAAACCTCAGAAACATCTTTTTATGGAAGAATGTGATGATAAAGAAAATAAGTATATGAATCAAATCGGAGGATAGACATATGGGGAAAATTTTAGCTATTTGTATAAGTGAGAAAAAGGGAACATTAAAAAATCAAATAGAAGAAGCTAAATTTATAGAAGACTTCGGTATAGAAAATGATGCACATGCAGGTAAATGGCATAGACAAGTTAGTTTATTAGAATTTAATAAGATAGATGAATTTAGAAAAAAAGGTGCACAAGTAGACTTTGGAGCCTTTGGAGAAAATTTAGTAGTAGAAGGTATAGAACTTAATAAACTTTTAATAGGACAGAAAATAAAAATAGGTGATGTATTATTAGAAGTTACTCAAATAGGGAAAAAATGTCATGATAAATGTCATATATATTATCAAGTTGGAGAATGTATAATGCCTAAAAATGGAATATTCACAAAAGTTTTAAAAGGTGGAAATGTTAAAATAGGCGATAAGTGTACACTATTTAATTAAAAATTTAATTAAAAATTTATTTTTTTTTAAGCCTCAAGTAATTACTTGAGGCTGTTTTATTGTAAAATACTGAAGGAAAATGTTTTCAAATAATGTGTTGCACTAAAATTAAATATGTGATACTATTTAAGTAACCGGTAAAGTAAACCGGTTACTCTACGAGAGGAGATGTAAAGTTGGGGTAACTATTAAGGATATAGCTATGCTTGCAGGAGTTTCAAAAACTACTGTTTCAAAGGTAATAAACCATAAAGATGAAAGCATAAGCCAGGGGACTAAAGAAAAAATACTAAAAATAATGAGGGAACAAAATTATGTTCCAAATAAATTAGCACAGGGGTTAGTAACAAAGAAAACAAATACAATAGGGCTTTTAATACCAGACATTAGAAACCCATTTTTCACAGATATATCTAGAGGAGCAGAAGATTTTGCGAGAAGTAAAGGTTACAACATAATCTTTAGTAGCACTGATGAAAACTGTGAAAGAGAAATGGAATGTATAGATATGTTAGTAGAAAAAATGGTGGATGGAATAATATTTGCACCATCATCAAATACCTTAAATCAAGAAGGTATATATAATAAGCTAAAACTACCAATGGTATTAGTAGATAAAAACTTAGATGTAAAAAGCTCAAAAGGTTTAGTTAAAGTAGACAATAAAAATGGTACTTATGAAGCTACAAAATATCTTATAAATCAAAATCATAAAGATATACTTTATTTAAGTGGTCCACTTAAAAATGATATAGGAAAGCAAAGACTAGAAGGATATAGAAGAGCTTTTGAGAAAAATGGATTAACTTATGATGAAAATAATGTAGTAGAAGGTAAGTACAGATATGAATGGGCTTACGAGTACATAAAAAATATAGATAAATTAAATTATAGTGCAATTTGTTGTGGAAATGACTTGATTGCAATAGGAGCAATACAAGCTTTAAGAGAAAGAAATATAAATGTTCCTAAGGATATAAGCGTTATAGGTTTTGATGATATACAAACTGCAAAGCTAATAGACCCATCACTTACAACCATAAGACAGCCAGCTTATGAAATGGGAGAAAAAGCTTGTGAAATGCTTATAAATTATTTAATAGATAAAACAGAGGAAGAAAATAAAGAAGTAGTATTTAAACCTCAACTTATAATAAGAAATTCAACTAGTGAAATAACAATAGATACTAAATAAAAGGAGTGACCTTATATGAAAAAAATATGTGTTATAGGAAGTCTAAACATGGACTTAGTGGTAAATGTAGATGAAATGCCTAAGAAAGGTCAAACTTTAATAGGAAGTAGCTTTAAAGAAGTACCAGGTGGTAAGGGTGCTAACCAAGCTGTTGCAATAGCAAGACTTGGTGGAGATATAAATATGATAGGTAAAGTTGGAAGTGACAGCTTTGGAAAAACTTTAATAGAACAACTTAAAAATGATAATGTAGATACAGAATATGTTCAAATAGAAAATTGTGCATCAGGAGTTGCTATGATAACTGTTGATAAAAATGCAGAAAACTCAATAGTAGTAGCACCTGGAGCAAACTTTAGAGTATTAGAAGAAGATATAGATAAGTGTATAGATGGTATAAAGAAAAGTGATATAGTTGTACTTCAACTTGAAACTCCATTAAACACTATAAAATATGCTTTAGAAAAATCTAAAGAATTAGGAAAATATACAATATTAAATCCAGCACCAGCAGTTAAATTAGGTGATGAAATAATAAGAAATGTAGATTTATTAACTCCTAATGAAACAGAGCTTGAAATTTTAAGTGGTGTAAAAATAGAAACTGAAGATGACATTAAAAAAGCTGCACATGTAATGATAGAAAAAGGTGTTAAAGAACTTATAGTTACATTAGGTTCAAAAGGAAGCTTATATATAAACAAAGAAACTATGAACTTTAAAAAGTCATATAAGGTAGAAGCAATAGACACAACAGCAGCAGGAGATAGCTACACAGGAGCATTAGCAGTAGCATTTTCTAAAAATGAAAGTATAGAAGAAGCTATGGACTTTGCATCAAAGGTAGGAGCACTATCAGTTATGAAAGAAGGAGCTCAAACATCATTACCAACATTAGAAGATGTTTTAAATTTCAAGGGGGCAAATAAATAATGAAAAAATCAACATTAATAAATAGCGAAATATCTTATGAAATATCTAAAATGGGTCACACAGATAGCATAGTAGTATGTGATAGTGGACTTCCAATTCCTAGTGGAGTTAAAAGAATAGATTTAGCTCTTAAAAAAGGATTACCAACATTCTTAGATACACTAGATACAATACTTGAAGAATTAGAAGTTGAAGAAGTTGTAATAGCTAAAGAAATAATAGAAGCAAGCAACAATTTATATAAAGAAATAGAAAAAAGATTTGCAAATATAACAATAACTACTGTTTCACATGAAGATTTTAAAATGTTAACTAAAGAATCAAAGGCAATAGTAAGAACAGGAGAATTTACACCGTATGCAAATATAATCTTAAAATCAGGTGTAGTTTTTTAAAGGAGTGATGACTGTGCAACAACCTATATTAAAAATGGAAGGCATCGTAAAAGAGTTCCCAGGAGTTAAGGCACTAGACGGTGTAAACCTAGAACTTTATGAAGGTAAAGTAATGGGTCTTATGGGAGAAAACGGAGCTGGAAAAAGTACACTTATGAAAATATTAAGTGGTGTATACAAAAAAGACGGTGGAAAAGTTTACTACAAAGGTAATTTAGAAGATATAAAAGATACAAAAGATGCTCAAAATAAGGGAATTGCTATAATACATCAGGAATTAAACCTTATAAATGATTTGACTATAGGAGAAAACATATTCTTAGGAAGAGAACCAAAGGGAAGCTTTGGACGTATAAACTATAATAAATTACATGAAGATGCTACTAATCTTTTAAGAAAATTAAATATGGATTGTAGCTCAAAGGAATTACTAGGAAACTTAAGTGTAGGGCAACAACAAATGGTAGAAATAGCTAAGGCATTATCATTAAATGCTCAAATCATAATAATGGATGAACCTACAGATGCTTTAACAGACAAAGAAACTGAAAGTTTATTCAAGGTTATAAATGAACTTAAGGCAGAAGGTAAAGCAATAGTTTATATATCTCATAGATTAAAAGAAATATTTGAATTATGTGATTACATAACTGTACTTAGAGATGGTAAGTATGTAGGAAAAGAAGATGTTTGCAATTTAGATGAAGATAGAATGATAGAAATGATGGTTGGTAGAAAGCTAACTGAACAATTCCCAAAGGTTGAAGTTGAGAAAAGTGAAATAATACTAGATGTTAAAAACTTAAACAATGAATATGTAAAAGATGTATCGTTCAATGTAAGAGGTGGAGAAGTAGTAGGTATATCAGGGCTTATGGGAGCAGGAAGAACGGAACTAGCAAAAACTATCTACGGACATATAAGAAAGAAAAGCGGAGAAGTTTATGTAAAAGGACGTAAGGTAGAAAACAAATCAGCTAAAGATGGTTTAAGAAATGGTATAGCTTATGTATCAGAAGATAGAAAAGGAGATGGATTAATACTTGGATTATCTGTTAAAGAAAATATGAGTATATCTTCTTTAGATAAAGTTTCTTCTATGCTTAAGGTAAATAAGCAACAAGAATTAGATAAAGTTAAAGATTACATAAACAAAATGAATATAAAAACTCCTAGCGAAAATCAAATGATAAAGAACTTAAGTGGAGGAAATCAACAAAAAGTTGCTATAGGAAAAGCACTTATGACAAATCCAGAGGTTTTAATATTAGATGAGCCAACTAGAGGAGTTGACGTTGGAGCTAAAAAAGAAATATACGATCTTATAAATGAGTTTAAAAAAGAAGGCAAAGCGGTTATTATGATATCTTCAGAAATGCCTGAAATACTAGGTCTAAGTGATAGAATATTAGTACTTAGTGAAGGAAAAATAACAGGAGAGTTTGATATAGAAGATGCAAGCCAAGAAAATATACTAAAATGTGCTGTTAGTAATAAGGAGGCCTAATTATGCAAAATGCAATGGTTAATAAAGAAGGAAAAAATAATAATTTTAAAAATTTACTTGTAGAATACAAATCACTAGTTGGACTTTTAGGTTTAGTAATAGTAGTTGCATTATTAAGTCCATCATTCTTAACAGTGAATAATATATTAAATGTACTTAGACAAACATCTGTAAATGCTATAATAGCAGCAGGTATGACTTTTGTTATCTTAACAGGAGGAATAGACTTATCTGTAGGTTCTATACTTGGATTTAGTGGTGCAGTAGCAGCTTATTCTATAGCATCTGGTCAAAATATAGTTATAGCAGTATTATTAGCTTTAGTAGTAGGAACAGGAATCGGATTTATAAATGGTGTTGTAATAAGTAAAGGTAAACTGCAACCATTTATAGCAACTCTTGCAAGTATGACAATACTTAGAGGTGCAACATTAGTATTCACAGACGGAAAGCCTATAACAATAGGTAGTGAAGGTGTAGCTTTAGCATTTGGTAAAATAGGTGGAGGTTCTATAATAGGAATACCTACACCAGCATTAATGATGATAGCAGTATTTGTAGTTTGTTATTACATACTTAGTCAAACTAAGATAGGTAGATATACATATGCTTTAGGTGGAAATGAAGAAGCAACAAAATTATCAGGACTTGATACAGATAAAATAAAAATATTTGCTTATACAGTAAGTGGTATATTAGCTGCTGTAGCAGGTATAATAATAACTTCAAGATTATTCTCTGCACAACCAAATGCAGGAGATGGATATGAATTAGATGCAATAGCAGCTGTTGTTCTTGGAGGAACTAGCTTAGCTGGAGGAAAAGGTAAGATAACAGGAACTATAATAGGTGCATTAATAATAGGTATATTAAGTAATGCTCTAAACTTATTAGATGTATCTTCATACTTCCAAATGATAGCTAAAGGTATAGTTATATTAATAGCTGTACTTGCAGATAGAAAAGGGGCTAAGTAATATGAAAAAAATATTAAGTATATTAATGGCTTCAGTACTAACTCTTGGACTAACAACAGGATGTTCAAGAGGAGGTAATGATGAGCCTAAAATAGGTCTTATAGTTTCTACTTTAAACAATCCTTTCTTTGTAAACTTAAAAGAAGGAGCAGAAGCTAAGGCAAAAGAATTAGGATATGAACTTTTAATAATGGATTCACAAAACGACCCAGCTAAAGAAGTTTCAAATATGGAAGATATGACAAGTAAAGGTGCAGATATAGTACTTTTAAACCCAGTAGATTCAGATGCAGCTATAGCTGCAATACAAGTTGCAAACAACTTAAATACACCAGTTATAACACTTGATAGAGTAGCAAATGCAGGAGAAGTAGTATCTCATATAGCATCTGACAACGTAGAAGGTGGAAAAATGGCTGGTAAGTATATAGTTGAACAACTAGGTGGAGAAGGAAACATAGTAGAGCTTGAAGGTATAGCTGGTTCTTCTGCTGCAAGAGATAGAGGAGCAGGATTTAACGAAGGTATAAAGGGAAGTAATTTAAAAGTAGTTGCAAAGCAAACAGCTGACTTTGATAGAACTAAAGGTTTAACTGTAATGGAAAACATATTACAAGGAAACAAAGATATAAAAGCAGTATTTGCTCATAACGATGAAATGGCATTAGGTGCACAAAAAGCACTTGAAGATGCTGGAATGAATGGTATAATTGTAGTTGGGTTTGATGCTACAGATGATGCTGTTAAAGCAGTTAAAGCTGGGAAGATGGCTGCAACAGTAGCTCAACAACCTGATTTAATAGGTTCACTAGGTGTAGAAACAGCTATAAAGGTATTAAATAATGAAAATGTAGATGCATTTATACCTGTTGAATTACAGTTAGTAACTAAAAACTAAAGAATAAAAAGGTTTAGATAGGAGATTAAGGTTATGAAAATATTCATAGACACAGCTAATGTAAATGAAATAAAAGAAGCTGCAACTTGGGGAATACTAGATGGAGTAACTACAAACCCATCATTAATAGCTAAAGAAGGAAGAGACTTAAAAGAAGTTATAGAAGAAATATGTTCTATAGTAGATGGACCAATAAGTGCAGAAGTTATAAGCTTAGAGTGCGATAAAATGGTTGAAGAAGCTTTAGAATTAGTTAAGTTACATAAGAACATAGTTATAAAAATACCTATGTG
>JAFOOW010000024.1 GCA_017425305.1 Peptostreptococcaceae bacterium
TACCAAGTTCTTTTTGTAAATCTTCAAGTAAGTTTATTATTTGTGCTTGTATAGAAACATCTAGCGCTGATATTGGTTCATCACAGAATATAAAGTCAGGCTTAACAGATAAAGCTCTTGCTATACCTATTCTTTGTCTTTGACCTCCACTAAACTCATGTGGATATCTAGTAGCATGTTCTTTGTTAAGACCTACTTTTTTTAACATTTCATAAACTATTTTATCTTTTTCATCTTTACTAAAATTAGTATGTATATCTAATGGCTCTCTTATAATGTCTTTTACAGTCATATTTGGATTTAAAGATGCATATGGGTCTTGGAATATAGTTTGAGTTCTTTTTCTAAAGTTTTTTAACTCTTTTTCACTTTTCTTAGAAATATCTTCTCCGTCAAATAATATTTCCCCATCAGTAACATCATATAGTCTTATTAATGTTCTTCCTAAAGTAGATTTACCACATCCACTTTCTCCAACTAAACCTAAAGTTTCACCTTTTTTTATGTAAAAGCTAACATCATCTACTGCTTTAACTTCTTTTATTTCTTTTTTTATTAATCCACTTTTCTTAGTGAAGTATTTTTTTAAGTTTTTTACTTCTATTAAATTCATATTAAACCTCCTTATCTAAAAGCCAACAGTTAACTTTATGTGTATCACTTAAAACTGAAATTTCTGGCTTAGCAGTATTACATATATCCTTCTTTAAGAAGCATCTATCATAAAAAGGACATCCCTTAGGAGGATTTAATAAGTTTGGTGGTGTTCCTTCAATAGGTACTAATCTTTCTTTTTTTGTTCCTTTTCCTTTTGGAATAGACTTTAAAAGACCTATTGTATATGGATGTTTTGGATTTTTAAAGATTTCTTCTACACTTCCTGTTTCCATAATCATTCCACCATACATAACTATAACTCTATCACAAGTATTATAAACTACACCTAAGTCATGAGTTATTAATATAGTTGAGTTTTCTTGTTCTACATTTAATTTCTTTATAAGTCTTAATATTTGAGCTTGTATAGTTACATCTAGTGCTGTAGTTGGCTCATCTGCTATTAATAATTTTGGAGATGAACTCATAGCCATAGCTATACATACTCTTTGTCTCATACCACCACTAAATTCATGTGGATAGTTATCTATTCTAGTTTCTGGAGAAGGTATACCAACTAATCTAAGCATTTCTATACTTTTTTCTCTAGCTTCTTCTTTACTTAAGTTTTGATGCCTCATTATTATTTCGCTCATTTGTTTTCCAACTTTTAAAAGAGGATTTAAAGCAGTCATAGGGTCTTGAAATACCATAGCTATTTCATTTCCTCTAATGTTTCTCATTTCTTTATCACTTAATTTAAGTAAGTCTTGGTTGTTAAATACAACTTCTCCATCTGTAATTTTTCCAGGATGTGCTATTAATCTCATTATAGATTTTGAAGTTATACTTTTTCCACTTCCACTTTCTCCAACAAGACCTACTATTTCATTTTTTCTTATATCAAAACTTACGCCTCTTACAGCTTGAACTTCTCCTTTTTTAGTAAAGAAAGAAGTTTTTAAATTTTTTACTTCTAATATATTTTCCATATATAACACCTACCTATCATTTGCCTTTGCTTCAAATACAGACCTTAATGTATCTCCTATTAGGTTAAAACTAAGTACTGTTAAAAGTATAAATATCCCAGGAAATAATGCCATATGTGGAGCATCTGCTAAAAATCCTTGTGCATCTTTTAGCATACTTCCCCATGATGCATTAGGTTGTTGAACTCCTAGTCCTAAGAAACTTAATGAAGATTCCATAAGTATTGCACTAGCTATATTTATACTAGATGCAACTATTACAGTAGGTAATATACTTGGAATTATATGTTTACTTATTATTCTAAAACTGCTTTGTCCTATTGACTTAGCATATAATACATATTCTCTTTCTTTTACAGATAGTGTTTCTGCTCTTACTATTCTTGCAACACCCATCCATCCTAAAAATCCTATAACTAATATAATATTTTGTATTCCTGAACCTAAGTAAGAATTTACAACTAATATTAAGAAGAATGTTGGTATACTCATAAGTATGTCTATTGCCCTAGTTATAAAGTAATCTACTTTACCTCCAAAGAATCCACTTATTGAACCTATTATTGTACCAACTGATGTTGATATTAACATAGATAAAAATCCTACAGTAAGTGATATTCTTCCTCCGTATAAAGCTCTTGTTAAGTAGTCTCTACCCATATTATCAGTTCCAAATAAATTAGTTGCATCTGGTGCTTTTAATCTATTTATTGGGTCTATTTGATTTGGGTCAAATGGACTTAAGAAAGCAAAAATAGATGCTAAGCAAAATGTAAAAATTATTATAACAGCAGATAATGCTAGTTTATTTTCTTTTAAATTATCTTTTAATCTTTCTAACATTTTCATATCCCTCCTATTTATTGCTTAATTCTTGGATCTACAAGTTGATATAATATATCTGCTAATAAGTTTCCTACTATAAGCATTAATGAAGAGATCATAGTAATTCCCATAACAACAGGATAATCATATCCAAATATAGCATTAACACCTAATTGACCCATTCCTGGCCATCCAAATATTGTTTCAGTTATAAATGCTCCTGTAAATAATTGAGGAAGTGCCATTGCAAATATAGTAATTACAGGTAGTAAAGTATTTTTTAATACATGTTTAAATAGTATTTCTTTTGTAGTTGCTCCATAAGCTCTTTGTGTAAGAACATAATCTTCTCTTAATTGACCTATAGTGCTTGATCTTATATACCTAGTAAATACACATAGATTATAATAACTTAAAACTATTACCGGCATTATCATATGCTTTATTAAATCTATAGTAGTATTAACTCCTGCACTTCTCATACCCACACTTGGAAGTACTCCTAATTTTACTGAGAAAGTATATATAAGTATCATTGCAAACCAAAAGCTTGGTATTGATATACCTACATAAGAAACTACGTTTAATATATTATCTATTATTGAATTTTTCTTATATCCAGCATAAAGACCTATTGGTATAGCTAATAATATTGATGTTATTAATGCACTTACTGTTATTAATAACGTATTTGGTATTCTTTCAAAAATCATTTGAATTACAGGTCTATGGCTTACTAGTGAGTATCCTAGATTTCCTTGAACTGCATTTACTAACCATTTAAAATATTGAACTATTATAGGTTGGTCTAGACCCATACTTATTCTTATTCTTTCTATATCTTCTGGGTGCATCTGAGGTGTTATATAAGCTTGAAGTGGATCACCTGGTGCTAGTTGCATTAATAAAAATGATATTATAGATATGAAAAATAACATAGGTATTACACTTATTAACCTTTTTATTACTTTTTCTTTCATATAATGAACTTCCTTTCTAAATCATAAAAAAAGAATATCTACAAAGCTATCAACTAATTTTAATTAATAAGCTAAATAGATATTCTATTTTGAGTTTTAATTATTTATTATTTTAACTTTAACTTGTTTAAGTCTCTGAACATGAATATTGGAGCTGGATTAGCTTCTTCAACACCATCGTAGTTTTTATCTATAGCAACTAAAGACTTACCGTATGCTATTGGATAAAGAGCTAGTTCATCAACTATTGTTTGTTGTATTTCTTTGTATATTGCATCTCTCTTTGCAGTATCAGTTTCTTTTAATGCAGCTTCAAACTTAGCATCTATTTCTGGGTTAGAGTAGTGAGATGCGTTGTTTCCTCCACCTGTTGCAAATACTGATGCATAGTCAGATGGTTCAGATCCCATTACGTATCCGTTTAATGCTAAATCAAAGTCTGGAGTTTCTGCACCAAGTAATGCTGCGAAGAATGAACTCTTTTCCATTGGCATTAATTCTACTTCTATACCTACATCCTTTAAGTTATTTTGTATAACTAAAGCTGTAGCTTCTAATTGAGTTTTATGTGTTCCGTAAGCTAACTTAAGCTTTAAGTTTTCAGCTCCTGCTTGCTTTAATAATTCTTTAGACTTTTCTTTATCTTGCTCGTATTTTTCAACTTCATCAGTGAATCCTATTGTTCCTGGAGCGAATAAAGAAGTTGCTTTATCTGCATATTCTTCAGACTTGTATGCAGCTTGTATTATTTCATCTCTGTTTATTGCGTAAGCTATAGCTTGTCTAACTTCTTTCTTCTTTAATTGATCATTTGATCTTTGAGAGAATACTAAGTTATCAACCATACCTTCATCATATGCAACTATATCTACATTTCCTTTAGCTTCAACATTTTCAACTTCATCTGGTTGAACATATTTAGCATGAACTTCACCATTTTGTAAAGCTATGTTTGCAGAGTTAGAATCAGCTATTATTCTGTATGTTACTGTTTCTAAGTTAGCTTTTTCTCCGTAGTAATCTTCAAATCTTTCTAAAGTTATTATTTCTCCAGTTTTGTATTCCTTGAATTTGTATGCACCATTTCCTACTGGATTAGCATTTTTCTCACTCTTACCAAGATCTGCTTCACCTTCGTATATATGCTTAGCTATAGGTCTTAATCCACCTATTGCATCTTCTATAGCACTAGATACTTCTGGTAATTTAAATTCTACAGTAAGGTCATCTATTTTGTTAACTTCTACTGTTTTATCCCCTAATACGAATCCGCCTCTACCTTTTGCAGCTTGAGCTTCATCTAACATACTTTCAACTGTAAATACTATGTCATCTGCAGTTAAAGCTTGTCCATCATGCCATTTTATATCTTTCTTTAAAGTTACTGTGTAAGTTAAGAAATCTTCTGATGCTTTTATATCTTCAGCAAGATAGAATGTTTTATCCCCATTTTCTTCTATAACATATAATGGATTGTATATAGCATTCATAACTGTCATAGAAACTCTATCGTTTGCGTAAAGTGGGTTGAAGTTCATAGCTTCTCCACTTGCAACTATACTTATAGTTGATGCCATATCTCCTGATGATTGTACAGCTTCATCTGTTGATGTAGATGAACATCCAACAGTTACAAGTGCTGTACTTATAAGCCCTAATGCTATTAATTTTCTAGCAAATTTCATAATTTTTCCTCCTAATAATACTTCCCCTAATTAAAGTACTTTTGTTATTTTTTGTAATTTTTCGTACTAGCCTAGTATAATATGTCGATAAAAAAAAGTACAATCGATTTTTTCTATGGTTAATTACCAATAAATAGAAAAAATCTATTGTACTAATATTCTATAAATTCATTATTTATATATCTGCTAAATATTCCTTACTTACATAAGCATATCCACCATTATATTCTATCTTTGTCCATCCTGTGTTAACTTCATAGACAACTACTACAATATCACCTTTTTTAAGCTTTCCTACTATAGCATTTTTAGTAGAAGGTCCACTTCTTACATTTAATATTGTAGCTGTACATTTTCTCTTTGTTACTTTAGCCGATGTTTCTTCATTACTTGGCTTTTCTATAGTTTCTTCAGTTAAGTACTGAGCACTTACATAAGCATAATTATTTTTATACTTAACTCTAGACCATCCATTACTTGTTGTATATATAACTTGAACTTTATCGCCTTTATTTAATTTACCTATTACTCTTTCAGAAGTAGAAGGACCAGTTCTTACATTTACTGAGTCACCAGTACATCTCATAATTTTTATACTAGTTTGACTTTCTGTACTTGGCTTAGTGTTTGTAGATTCAACTTCTTTTAAATATTGTTTCGATACATAGCCTACATATCCATTATATTTTACTTTTGCCCAAGCTCCTAAGTATTCTATTATTTCTAATTTACTACCTTTTTTCATAGTTAAAATAATATTATAGTTAGTTCCTACTCCTTCTCTTAGGTTAAGGTTTGCTGTTGTTTCATAAATTTTTCCTTGTCCATAAGATTGACTTGGATTTGTCGCTGATAAAGCAGCCATTCCTAAAGTTATTAAAGATATTGTTTTAAAATTTTGTGTATTTATCATAGTTGACCTCTTTCATATATAATTTTGTATTATATAGATTTATCACCTTAAGTTGTTGATTAGAAAATACCTAAAATTCAATACATCTTTCTCCATCGGTTTCATGTCATTTTAAGTTTTAATTGTTGACGATAAATAAAAAAGCTACTCTAAAAGAGTAGCGTATAATCACAAATAAAATAAATTATTGCATACAAAATAAATATAATAACTTTATACAAAATAATTTAATATTGTGTATAACAAAAAGACATTATGTACTCTTTGGCAACTGGCTGGCATGACTATAAATAGTTTTAGCCCCTATAGCTTTGCGTCACTAGATTTCCCTAGTTTTGCCGTATGAATTTTTTAAACTTAAATTTATTTAAATCTTACTTAGTCATTATAGTAAAATTTTTCATATATGTCTACCATATTTATACAATCTTTATATGGTATTTTTTTCCTACTTCCACATTTCTAAGACTTCTATCATAAATTCTTTTATATCTATTCCATATATACTTTTTAATTTATCTGATTCAAATACTTCACTAGATTTACCATAAGCTATTATTTCGCCTTTATTTAATAAACAAACATCATCACTAAAGTAATGAACTAAGTTTAAGTCATGAAGTACTCCAACTACAATTTTATTATTGTCCTTAGCCCAGTGAGATAAATGTTGTAACATTTCTATTTGATATTTTAAATCAAGATGATTTGTAGGCTCATCTAATAATATAACTTCTGGATTTTGTGCAAAAGTTCTAGCTAAGAAAACTCTTTGAAGTTGACCTCCCGAAAGTTCACTTATTAATTTATCCTTAATATCAAGAAGTCCTACTTTATCCAAACTATCTAATATAATGTCTTTATCTTTACTACTTAATGAGTTAAATATCCCTTTTGAATATGCATAACGTCCTAATGCAACAGTTTCATAAATAGTATATGGAAAATATATTTGAGTTATTTGACTCATTAAAGCAACCTTTGTAGCAAGTTCTCTTCTATTAAAAGTAGCAACTTCTTTATTATCTATAGTTATGCTTCCTTTGTAATCTATAATATTTGCTATGGATTTTAATAAAGTACTTTTACCACAACCATTAGGTCCTACTATACAAAGATTTTTTCCTCTTTCAACCTTAAAACTTACATTTTTTATAATATCAATATTATCGTATCCACAATAAAGATTTTTTACTTCAAGCATTTTATCACCTTCTAGCTTTGCTAAAATATATGTAGGCAAAGAATGGAGCTCCTATTATAGCTGTTATAGCTCCTACTGGTAGTTCTGCTGGAGAAGCTATAGTTCTTGATACTAAGTCAGCTATTACCATAAGTAATCCTCCAAATACAAAAGACATTGGTATTACATATGAGTGTTTAGAGCCAAATATTCTTCTAACTATATGTGGAGCTATTAAGTCAACAAAACCTATCGTTCCACTAAGTGCTACTGCTCCACCTGTTAAAACAGCTGAAAATATAAATAGTCGTTTTTTTACTTTATTAGTATCAACACCAACTGCTTTAGCTTGTTCTTCTCCAAAAGTTAATATATCCATTTCTTTAGTATATCTTAAAACTCCTATACAACCTATTATAACAAATGGAATTATCATTATTACATACGACCAACCTCTCATTGCAAAGCTACCCATTTGCCACATTACTATAGCTTTTAAATCTTCATGGAATAAAGATGTTAATGTAGTTAGTAATGAGTTTACAAATAATGAAAATACCATTCCTGCTAGTATAATAGTGTTGTTAGACATTGATTTATCTATTTTCGCTGAAAAAGTTATAACAGAAAATACTGTTATAAGTCCAAATAAAAATCCTACTATTGGAAGTGTAAAGCTTCCTAAAAAACTTGCTGATAACCCTAATACTATAACTAAACCAGCTCCTAAAGACGCACCAGATGATACCCCTAAGGTATAAGGTGATGCCAATTCATTTTTAAGAGTAGATTGTACTACAGAACCACTTACTGCTAAACTTCCACCTACTAAAAATGCTAGTAGTACTCTAGGTACTCTAAGAGTCCATATTATTGAAATATCCTTTGGTAAAATTCCTTCTCTTAAAGGTATATTTATTAGCTTATTTAGTAGTATAGATATAGTATCAAGTATATTTATATTTGAGCTACCTGTTGAAATTCCTATACAAAATATTAAAAATACTATTGGTATTAATAGTATTATTTTTATTTTATTTTTGTCCATAATACTCTGGGTATACTGAATTTGCTATTTGTTTTAAAGCAGTTACTATATGTTGAGATGGTCTAGATGAAGCATTTTTATCTATCATATATACTTGATTATCTTTTATTGCTTTTATATTTTCCCATCCCTTACGTGACTTTATTTCTTCTATAGAATTTTCAACATAATTTACATTTGTTAGTATTACATCTGGATTTGCATCTATTACAGCTTCTTCACTTGGACTTGTCCATCCATTTATATCTTTAAATATATTTTCAGCTCCAACTAATTCTATCATTTCATTTAAGAAAGTTGAATGTCCAAAGCTATATAATGTAGGTGCTGGACCTATTTCAAAATATACTTTCTTTTTATCAGTTATAGTTTTTCCAATTTCAGCTATTTTGTTAATTTCAGCTTTCATATTATTTACTATTTCTTGTCCTTTAGCTTTAGTGTTTGTTATACCTGCTATGAAATTTATATCATCATATATACTTTCAATACTTTCACTATTTGGTATGTAAAATACACTTATTCCAGCTTCTTCAATTATTTTAAGTGGGTCATCACCAGTTCCTGTTTTGTTATGAGATGAAGCTAATACTATATCTGGTTGTAAACCTATAATTGCTTCTGCATCTGGATTATAAAAATCTATTATTTCTATGTCTTTAGGTAAATTAGGTATGTCTTGTGAATATGTATCTACACCTACTAATTTGTCTTTCAATCCAAGTCCCATTAGTATTTCTGTATTTGATGGTACTGCTGATATTATTCTATCTATTTTATCAGGTACTTTAACATCTTTTCCTTCTCTGTCTTTTATTGTAGTTTCCTTTGAACTACATCCAACCATAGCTAGCATAACTACTAAAACCAAAGTTAGAACCAAACTAATTCTTTTTTTCATTTTAATTTCTCCTTATTTTTTATACATTATATGTTTTAAAAAGATTTACTTTTTACAAATAAAAAAGCATACTAGGAGAGTATGCTTTACGTTATTTTGTAAGTTAGCTTTTACCCCACCCTCAGAAGATAATTGCTTAAGTACTGGCAGGTATCCCGGCTCAACTTCACTCTACTTTCTTACCTTCCCGATTACTCAGTGGTATTTTAAGATTTCGTCAGTTTTACGGTTACTGGGGTAGCTTAGAAATTTCATCTAATTCCCTATTAAGTCATATCGACACCTAATACTCAATATTTTATTAAATTTTGTTTACCATGTTATGAAATTATATAACATGTAATTATATAAATCAATATTTTTTATTATCTATATTATTATTTTCTATTTCTTCTACTTCTTATCATATCAAATATTATATATGCTACTATTAATATAGTTATAACCATTACTATATCCATTATCATAGAACTTATTCCCATTCTATATCCAAAGCCTCTAAATGGATTATATCCAAATAATCCTCTTCCATACATTGGTATATAAGTTCTTCTTCCCCAACTTCCATATGGCCTATAAGTTTTACCACTATCATAGTCGCTATTTGTATTGTTTTCTTTTTTCTTGTCTGTTTTAGGCTTAGTACTAAAGCTTCCTGAATCTGGCTTTACACTACTTGAACTGCCTGAACTACTTGAGCTACCATAGCTACTTCCAGAGTTTGTTGAGTAATTAGTATTTGGTTTTGTAGTAAAACTTCCCGAATCTGGCTTTATAGTAGTTTTATTTGTTGAAGTATTATTTTTCCTTGTTGAACTTGATTTATTAGTTCTACTGCTACTACTTGCACTTGATTTATAGTTACTAGAAGAATTTGTAGAAAAACTTCCTGAGCTAGGTTTTATAATGGTAGTTTTTGATTTCTTATAGCTACTAGACTTCGGTTTACTAGTTGAAGA
>JAFOOW010000025.1 GCA_017425305.1 Peptostreptococcaceae bacterium
AAATCTTGGAAGAATAGAAGCTATAATGCCTCAAACTGAACAAATACCAGGAGAACACTATAAAGCTGGACAAAAAATAAAGGTATATATATTAGAAGTGAAGAAAACTAATAAAGGACCTCAAATATCTGTTTCAAGAAGTCATCCAGGATTAGTTAAGAGATTATTTGAAATGGAAGTTCCAGAAATATTTGATGGTACTGTACAAATAAAGAGTGTAGCTAGAGAAGCTGGTTCAAGAACTAAGATGGCAGTATACTCTGTAGATGAAAATATAGATCCAATCGGAGCATGTGTAGGACCTAAAGGATCAAGAGTTAAAAACATAGTTGATGAATTAGGTGACGAAAAGATAGATATAATAAAATATAGTGAAAACCCAGCTGAATTTATATCTGCAGCATTAAGTCCATCAAAAGTTGTATCTGTAGATGTTAATGAAGAAGAAAAGAGCGCAGTTGTTATAGTTCCTGACTATCAATTATCATTAGCTATAGGTAAAGAAGGTCAAAATGCTAGACTTGCAGCTAAATTAACTAACTGGAAAATAGATATAAAGAGTGAAAGTCAAGCAGCTAAGGAAGCTCAAGAAGTATTATCTGAAGTAAATGATGATATAGAAATTGATGCAGAGTAATAAGGAGTGATAAATTTGCAAAAGCAAAAGAAAATTCCACAAAGAAAATGTATAGCATGTCAAGATAGAGATGCAAAAAGAGACTTAGTAAGAATAGTCAAAAACAAAGAAGGACAAATATTTTTAGATAAAACAGGAAAAGCAAATGGAAGAGGCGCATATATTTGTAACTGTGTTGAGTGTCTAAATAAAGCTATAAAAAGTAAGGCATTAAGTAGAGCTTTTAAAATGGAAGTACCTGAAGAAGTATATGAAAGCCTAAGAAAGGAAATAGGCATAAATGAACAATAGTAATGAAGCAAAAATATATTCTTTTTTAGGATTAGCACAACGTGCAGGAAAGCTTGTATCAGGTGATGACTCTACTATGCTTGATATAAAAAAAAATAAAGTAAATTTAGTTATAGTTGCTGATGATGCATCAAATAATACTAAAAAGCTATTTAAAGATAAAACATCATTTAGGAACATAACTTGCGTTACATATTCAACGAAGCTACAATTAGGGCTTGCAATAGGTAAAGCTCCTAGAGCAGTACTTGGAATAAAAGACGCAAACTTTGCCAATAAGATATTAGAACTTATTGAGCCAACAAATATATAATAGGGGGTGGCCTTGTTGTCAACAAGAGTATACCAATTAGCAGAAAAATTAGGAATGTCTAACGAAGAGCTTATAGCTAAGTTAGGTGAAATAGATATAAATGTAAGTAATAAAAATGATGAATTAAGTGCAGAGGATGCAGAAATGGCTATGGAGCTTTTAGCTGATGAAGTTGCAGCAGGAAGTGGACTTCCAACTGTATCTTTCGAAGGAAAGTTAACTGTTCAAGAATTAGCTAATGCACTTGAAAAACCAGCTACAGAAATAATAATGA
>JAFOOW010000026.1 GCA_017425305.1 Peptostreptococcaceae bacterium
ACCACCTAAAGTATTAGATACTAGTGTAATAATAGATGGTAGAATAGCTGAAATATGTCAGACTGGTTTTATTGAAGGAAAACTTGTAATACCAAGATTCGTTTTAGATGAATTAAGACATATAGCAGATTCTTCTGATGATTTAAAAAGAGTTAGAGGAAGAAGAGGATTAGATATACTAAATATAATACAAAAAGAATTAAAGATAGAAGTAGAAATAAGCAATAAAGATTTTGAGAATATAGCAGAAGTAGATGCTAAATTATTAAAATTAGCAGAAGTAATTGGTGGAAAGGTTGTTACTAATGACTATAACCTAAATAAAGTAGCACAAGTTCAAGGTGTTGAAGTATTAAATATAAATGAACTTGCTAATGCTATAAAGCCAGTTGCGATACCTGGAGAAGAAATGATAGTTCAAGTTGTTAAAGAAGGTAAAGAATCTAACCAAGGTATAGCTTATTTAGACGATGGAACAATGATTGTTGTAGATGGTGGAAGAAAGCATATGGGAGAAACTATAAGAGTTTTAGTTACTTCAGTACTACAAACACCAGCTGGAAGAATGATATTTGGTAAACCTAAAACAAACTAGAAAAACAATGACTATTTCGAAATGATTATTTTGAGATAGTCTTTCTTTTTATGTATGATAAAATATATATTAGTTATTTAAAGTAATAAAGAGGTGATAATATGAATGGAGTTGTAATTGTAGCAGCAGGTTCTGGAAGCAGAATGAAAAGAGATATAAATAAGCAATTTATAAAGCTAGATGGAAAAGAAATAATAGCCTATACTATAGAGAAGTTTTATAAAAGTGAAGATATAGATGATATTGTAATAGTAATAAAAGAAAATGAAGAAAAATATTTTATAGAAAATATAATAAATAAATATGGTTTTGATAATATTAAACTAGCTTATGGTGGAAAAGAAAGGCAAGATTCAGTTTATAATGGTATAAAGAAGCTAAATCGTAATTGTGAAATAGTACTTATTCATGATGGAGCTAGACCATTTGTTAATGAGGATATAATAAAAAATTCAATAGAAGAAGCTAAAGAAAATAATGCAGTTGTAGTAGGTGTTCCTGTTAAAGATACTATAAAAGTAGTAGATTCAGATGGAAATATAGTAGATACACCAAATAGAAGTTTATTATGGTCAGTACAAACACCTCAAAGCTTTAAATATGAAATTATAACAAAGGCCTATGAGTATGCATATAGTAATGATTATTATGGAACAGATGATGCTATGTTAGTAGAGCATATAGGTTATAATGTAAAAATGATAGAAGGTTCATATGATAATATAAAAATAACAACAGAAGAAGATTTACATTTTGGAATACAAATTTTAAATAAGTAATATAATTATGGAGGATAAATATGAGAATAGGAACAGGATATGATGTTCATAAGCTAGTTGAAGGAAGAAAGCTAATTATAGGTGGAGTAGAGATACCACACGAAAAGGGATTATTAGGTCACTCAGATGCAGATGTTTTATTACATGCAATAATGGATTCTATATTAGGAGCACTTGCTTTAGGTGATATAGGTAAGCACTTCCCAGATACAGATGAAAAATATAAGGGTGCTGATAGCATAAAATTATTAGAATTTGTATATAATCTAATTATAGAAAAAGGATATAAAATAGGAAATATAGACTGTACAATAATAGCTCAAGCACCAAAGATGGCATCACATATACCAACAATGAGAATTAATATAGCAAAAGCTTTAAATACAGATATAGATAACATAAATGTAAAAGCTACAACAGAAGAGGGTCTTGGATTTACAGGTAATAAAGAAGGTATATCAGCACAAAGCGTTTGCCTATTATTTAAGATTGACAGCAAAAAATAATTCGTATAGAATGGTATTAATATATTGAATAAAAGCTAAGAAGAGAAATAGTAGAAGAAATTCATTTTTCACAGAGAGGAAGTAATGGTGAGAGCTTCTGAAAATAAATCTTTGAACCAATCTCAGAGCTTAAGAATGGTAAAAAGTTCTTACGGCATGGACCGTTATATCCAATAAAGAGAGTCATACTATATTTACATATGACTAATTAGAGTGGTACCGCGGAAATTTAACCTTTCGTCTCTATTTATAAAATAGAGATGAAAGGTTTTTTTAATTTTATTAAAAATATAGGAGGAAATTTAATATGAAAATGTCAAAAATGTTTATGCCAACATTAAGAGAAGTTCCAGCTGATGCAGAAATAACAAGTCATCAATTAATGTTAAGAGCTGGTATGATAAGAAAAATGGCTTCAGGTGTATATAATCAATTACCTATGGGTATAAGAGTTTTCAATAAAATTCAAAATATAATAAGAGAAGAATTAAATGAAAAAGGATGCCAAGAAATACTTTGTTCAGGTCTTATACCAGCAGAACTTTGGAAAGAGTCTGGTAGATGGGATGTAATGGGTGCTGAAATGATGAGATTAAAAGATAGAAATGATAGAGATTTCTGTCTTGGGCCAACTCATGAAGAAGTATTTACAGATTTAATAAAGCAAGAAATAACTTCTTATAAGCAATTACCATTAAACTTATATCAAATACAAGTTAAGTATAGAGATGAAAGAAGACCTAGATTCGGAGTGATGAGAACTAGAACTTTCACAATGAAAGATGCTTATAGTTTTGATACAGATGAAGCAGGACTTGATAAATCATACCAAGATATGTTTGATGCATATACAAACATATTTGCAAGATGTGGATTAGACAACAGTCCAGTTCAAGCAGATACAGGAGCTATAGGTGGTTCAGTTTCAGCTGAGTTCATGGTTAAATCAGAAGTTGGAGAAGATGAAATAGTATTCTGTAGTGGATGCGACTATGCAGCTAATATGGAAAAAGCAGTAGCTGTAGTAGCAGAACCTTCAACTGAAGAAATGAAAGAATTAAAAGAAATACACACTCCAGGTGTTCATACTATAGAAGAATTAGAAAACTTCTTCAAATTATCAGCTGATAAGTTTGCAAAAACTTTAGTATATGTAGCTGACGGTAAAACAGTTGTTGTTGTAGTAAGAGGAGACAGAGAAGTTAACGAAACTAAAGTAGGAAATGCTATAGGTGGAGTTGTTGAGTTTGAACTTGCTAACGAAGAAGTAGTAAAAGCTGTAACTAATGCAGAAGTAGGATTTGCAGGACCAATAGGAATAAAAGCTGATTATGTTCTTATAGATAATGAAGTAGCTAATGCTAGAAACTTAGTAGTAGGTGCTAACAAAACTGAGTACCATATAGAAAATGCTAATTATGGAAGAGACTTTGAAGGAACAGTAGGAGACTTCAGAAATGTAACAGAGCAAGATAAGTGTACTAAGTGTGGAAGCCACTTTGAAATAGCTAGAGGAGTAGAGGTTGGACATATATTCAAGTTAGGTACTAAGTACTCTGAAGCTATGGGATGTAATTTCATAGATAAAGATGGTAAATCTAAGCCAGTAGTAATGGGATGTTACGGAATAGGGGTAGAAAGAACAGCTGCAGCTGTAATAGAACAACATCATGATGAAAATGGTATAACATGGCCATTAGCAATAGCTCCATATCATGCAGTAGTTGTACCTGTAAATGTTAATAAAGAAGAACAAATGGAAGCTGCTGAAAAGATATACCAAGAATTATTAGCTATGGGTGTAGAAGTATTATTAGATGATAGAGATGAAAGAGTTGGAGTTAAGTTCAAAGACTCTGAATTAATAGGTATACCAATGAGAATTACTGTAGGTAAAGATATAACTGAAGGTAAGGTAGAATTCAAGTTAAGAAAAGAAGCTGAAAAAGAATTAATATCTTTAGATGAAATAGCAAACAGAATAAAAGCTGAATTTGAAAAAAATAACGTTAAATTAGGATAGTAAAATAATAAATAGTATATATAATCCACTAAATTATTAACATTTTTAATAAAATGTGGATATATATACTATTTAATTTTATAGAAAAATAGACTTATCCACAAAATAAAAACCATAAAAATATAGTATTTATTATACTAATTAGATAAAATGTTATTATAAATATCCAAAAAATTTGGTAATATAATAGATATTGACTATATTAGGAGGTAAAAGCATGAGCGTAAGAGTAAGATTTGCTCCAAGTCCAACTGGATTTGTTCACATAGGTAGTTTAAGAACGGCTTTATACAACTACTTATTTGCAAAGAAAATGGGTGGAGAATACATATTAAGAGTAGAAGACACAGATAGAACTAGATTAGTAGATGGAGCTATAGAAAACATGTTAAATGGTATGGCTTGGGCAGGAGTTAACCATACAGAAGGTGTTGTTCTAGGAGAGAACGGAGAAGTTACTCAAGTAGGACCATATGGACCATATATACAATCAGAAAGATTAGACATATACAAAGAACATATACAAACATTATTAGATAGTGGAAAAGCATACTACTGCTTCTGTTCTAAGGAAAGATTAGATGAAGTTAGAGAAAAGCAAAAAGAAGCTGGTGAAACACCAAAGTATGATGGTCACTGTAGAGATTTATCTAAAGAAGAAATAGAAGCTAAGATAGCTGCTGGTGAAGAATATGTTATAAGACTAAGATTACCAGAAAATCATATAATAAAGTTTACTGACTTAGTTAGAGGAGAAACTGAATTTAATACTGATGAATTAGATGACCAAGTATTAATAAAGACAGATGGATTCCCTACATACCACTTTGCAGTTGTAGTAGATGACCACATGATGAAAATAACACATGTTATAAGAGGAGAAGAATGGATATCATCAACTCCAAAGCATGTTTACTTATATGAAACGTTTGGATGGGAAGCTCCTACATTTGTACATCTTCCAAACATACTTAACAAAGAAAAGAAAAAGTTAAGTAAGAGACATGGAGATGTTGCAGTAGAAGACTTTAAGAAAAAAGGATACTTACCAGAAGGTTTAGTTAACTATGTAGCTTTAGTTGGATGGTCTCCAGAAGAAAATAAAGAACTATTCACTATGAAAGAATTAGAAGAAAGCTTCTCTGTAGAAAGAGTATCTAAGAGTGGTGGAGTATTTGACACAGATAAATTAAACTGGGTTAACCAGCATTATATAAAAGATGCTTCAGATGAATATATAACAGATTTAGCTATACCATTCTTAATAGAAGCTGGATATATAACAGAAGAAGATGCTACTGAAAGATATGACTTTATAAAAGCTATGGTTTCAGTTGTTAAAGAAAAATTACAATATGTAAAAGAAATAACTGAGCATGTTAATATATTCTTTGGTGATAAAGTTGAGTTAGAGGATGAAGAATGTAGAGAATTCTTAAACTTAGAACATATACCAACTTTAATAAATGCTTTAGAAGAAAAAATAACTGCTGCAGATGAAATAAGTGAAGAATTCTTTAAAGCTATGTTCAAAGAAATACAAAAAGAACACGGAATAAAAGGTAAAAACTTATTTATGGGAACAAGAGTTATATTAACAGGACAAATGCATGGTCCAGATTTACCAAAGGCAGCTGCTGTTATAGGTAAAGAAACTTGCTTAAATAGAATAGCATACGTTAAAAATAACATATTATAATATAAAATAGCTCATCTTATTAAAGGTGAGCTTTTTACTTATGCAATACTAATAAAATTATATTTTATGAAGAAGAATAAACTTAAAATAAGAATAAAACAAGTTTCTATATAAATATACTAGGGTATAATAGTAGTACTATTAATTAAATGGAATTTAAATTATAATAGATTATATAATTATTTATAAAGTTAGAACAATATAGTGAGGTGAATACGGTGAAGTTATATAATACATTAACAAGACAAAAGGAAGAGTTCGTTCCAATGGAAGAAGGAAAGGTAAAAATGTATGTATGTGGACCTACAGTATACAACTTTTTCCATATAGGTAATGCTAGACCTTTTATAATATTTGATACTCTAAGAAGATATTTAGAATATAGAGGAAATGAAGTAACATATATACAAAACTTTACTGATGTAGATGATAAGATTATAAAAAGAGGTCATGAAGAGGGAATAACACCAGAGCAAGTTGCTGATAAGTACATAAAAGAATATTTTATAGATTCTGACGGATTAGGAATAAAGAGAGCAAGTGTACATCCTAGAGTTACAGATAATATAAATCAAATAATAGAATTTATAAAAGAATTAGAAGAAAAAGGATATGCATATGCAGTAAATGGAGAAGTATACTTTGATACTCAAAAGTTTGAAGGATATGGTAAGTTATCTAAGCAAAACCAAGAAGACTTAGAAGCTGGTTCAAGAATAGAAGTTAAT
>JAFOOW010000027.1 GCA_017425305.1 Peptostreptococcaceae bacterium
GATACTACATTAAGTGTAATGATAAACTTTATAGGTGGTATTTACTTTATACAGCTTTTATTAAAGGAGAGCAAATAGATGATACAAATTAAAAACATATTCAAAAAATATAGAAATAAAAATGTTGTAGAAGATGTTTCTTTCGATATAGAAAAAGGAAAAATAACTTCTTTTATAGGTCCTAATGGAGCTGGAAAAAGTACAGTACTATCTATAGTTACTAGACTTATATCAGGTGATGGTGGAGAGATACTAATAGAAGGTAAAGAGTTAAAATCCTTTGAAAGTAAAGAACTAGCTAAAAAAATAGCTATACTTAAACAATCAAACAACATAACTTTAAAACTTACTATAAGAGAATTAGTTAGTTTTGGTCGTTTCCCACATAGTGAAGGAAATTTAAATGCAGAAGATGAAAAGTACATAGATGAAGCTATAGAGTATATGAAATTAACAGATATACAAGATAAATATTTAGATGAATTAAGTGGTGGTCAAAAGCAAAGAGCTTATATAGCTATGGTTATAGCACAAAATACAGAGTATATATTATTAGATGAGCCACTTAACAACTTAGATATGACTCATTCGGTTCAAATGATGAAGGTACTAAGAGATTTATGTAATGATTTAGGAAAGACAATAGTTCTTGTTATGCATGATATAAACTTTGCATCATGTTACTCTGATAATATAGTGGCTTTAAAAGATGGAAAAATAGCAAAAGTAGGAACTACAGAAGAAATAATTCAAAAAGATGTCTTAGAAGATATTTATGAAATGGACTTTGATATTCAAAATATAAATGGAAATAGAATATGTGTTTATTTCTAAGAATTAATAAGAGATTGTGATGCAATCTCTTAAATTTAAAAAAATAATTGATAATGATTTTAAATACTAATTTAAAATAAATATACAAAAAGAGGGAGAGTTTATTATGAACAAAAAAGCAGCATTAATAGCAGGTATAGCTATAATAGGTTTAGTAGGAACATTTGCTCTTACAGGAAAAAAAGAAGCACCAGCTACAGAAGTAGCAGGTGAGGAAGTTATAACTATAACTCATAATTTAGGAGAAACAGAAGTTAAACAAAATCCACAAAGAGTTGTAGTATTTGATTACCCAGCATTAGATACTATAAATGCATTAGGTGTTGAATCAGTAGTAGGTGTGCCAGGTAAAGGTAAATTACAAGAAGGATTAAAGAAATACGAAGATGAAAAATATGTAAATGTTGGTACATTAAAAGAGCCAGATTTAGAAGCTGTAAAATCAGCAAACCCAGATTTAATAATAATAGGTGGAAGACAAGCAGATTACTATGATCAATTCACTGAAATAGCTCCAACTATAAGCATGCAAAAAGATAATACTAACTATGTAGAATCAATGTTAAATAATATAAACCAATTAGGTGAAATATTCGGTGTAGAAGAAAAAGCAGCTGAAGAAGTTGCTAAAGTAGAAGCTAAACTAGCTGAAGTTAAAACTATGGTTGAAGAAAAAGGAGCTAAGGCTCTTACTTTAATGGTTAGTGAAGGTAACTTAAGTGTATATGGTGATCAATCAAGATTCGCTTTATTATATGAAGGACTTGGATTTAAAAATGTAGATGATACTATAGATGATTCAACTCATGGTCAAACTGTAACATTTGAATACATAGCAGAGCAAAACCCAGAGTACTTAGTAGTATTAGATAAAGATGCAATATCAGGTGGAGAATCTACTGCAGCTAACGTATTAGATAACGATATAGTTAAATCAACTGATGCATACAAAAATGATAAAATAATATACTTAACTCCTGCAGTTTGGTACACAAATGATGGTGGACTTAACTCAATATACACTATGATAGCAGATGTAGAAAATGGATTAAAGTAAGTTTTAAGAGAGTAACTAATGGTTACTCTCTTTTTATATACTAATAATACATAATTAATATTTATTGAATATAAAATATAGTTTAGTGATATAGTTAGTTTATAAATAAATATAGGAGGTATAGTATGAAGATATTTGCACATAGAGGGTATAGTGGAAAGTATCCTGAAAATACTATATTAGCTTTTAAGAAGGCCTTAGATATTGGTGTAGATGGTATAGAATTAGATGTTCATAAATCTAAGGATGGTAAATTAGTAGTTATACATGATGAAGATATAAAAAGAACTTTTGATGGAGAAGGACTTATAAAAGATTATACACTAAAAGAACTACAGGATTTTAAATGTAAAGATTTAAATTTTTCTAATAATGAGGAATGTAAGATATGTACATTAGAAGATGTTATTGAATTAATAAAAAATGAAAATATAACTTTAAATATAGAAGCTAAAACAGATAATATACATTATGATTTGGAGGGAGATGTTATAAATTTAATACGTAAACATAACATAGAAGAAAAAATACTTATATCTAGTTTTTACCATAACACTATAAGGAATTTTAAAAATATAGATGATAATATAAACTATGGTGCTCTTTACTGGTGCGAAAAAGATTATGCTAATGAACAAGACATAGTAGAACATGCTAAAAAGATAGGTGTATATAGTATTAATATTAGTACAGAGTTAGCCAATAAAGATATAGTTAAAAAAGCTCATGAAAATAATTTAAAGGTATTTGTATATACAGTGAACTCAGAAAAGGCTATGAAAGATATGATAGATTATAAAGTAGATGGAATATTTACTGATTTTCCTGAATTAATGAAAGAAATTTTAAAGTAAAATTAAAAAAGGGGATATTATATCCCCTTAATTTATCAAACTTTACATAGATATTAATGATAAAGTTTGTATTTGACTAATAACGGCTTGTGATATAGCTTCTAATTTAGATATTTGAACCCCCATATCTTTTAGAACTAAAAGATTTATAAAACTATCTATAATAACATTTTCATAAATAGAAAAATAATTGCATTTATCACTTAAGAAATCTTTGTTCATAACTGACTCATTGACTAAGCTAAGTTTATCAACTGTACTAAGTAATGTTATTTTTATACATGTATTTTCAAACTCCATATCACTATTTTTTATATAATTACACTTATCTTTAAATAAGTTATTTAATTGAATTATATTATTATAGATATTATTACAATTATTAGATTTAATTTCTTCTCTAATTTGCATAGATATAGAATTAGACTTTTCTTTGATTTGCTGAAGTTGAGATTTATGAACTAATAGAAGTTCTTGCATTTTGTTATATGCTTCAACCTCAGTAGTGTTATTACGAAGCTCTAAATTTATATATTTAGTACTAATTTTTTGTAAGTCTTTAAATAATTTTATAGATTCAAGTTTCTGCATATGTTAAAAATCCCCCTTGATGTAAACTAAATGCATCCATATCATCTATTATAATGTAAAATTATGGAATAATAAAGAGTGTGATTTTTTATAGATATATTATTTAAATAATCTTAATGAAAATAAATGTAGAAGTAGATATTAAAAGCATTGATTATATAGCTAAAATAACAATATATACTATAAAAGTATAAAAGAATATTGTAAAAGATAATAATAAATATGATATAATAAAACTTATGTAAAAACAGGAAAATGCAAAAGGATGGTGCTAAATATGAAATGGACAGAAATCACAATAAAAACATCAACTGAAGCAGTTGAAGCTATAACAAATATATTATACGACCAAAATGTAGGTGGTGTTTCAATAGAAGATCCTAAAGATTTTAAATTCCAAAAGAAAAATGAATATGATTGGGATTTTGTAGAAGAAGAAATATTTAATAGTGGATATGACGGAGTTATAATAAAGACATACATAACGGAAGAAAGAGATGTATCTGAAGATATAAAGATAATAAAAGAAAAAATAGATGGTTTAAAAGAGTTCGGAATAGATGTAGGAGAAGCAATAGTAGAGTTATCACAAGTAGATGAAGAAGATTGGGCTAACGAATGGAAAAACTACTACAAGCCAACAAAAGTAGGTCAAAAAGTAGTTGTAAAACCAACTTGGGAAGAATATGAAAAGCAAGATGGGGATTTAATAATAGAATTAGACCCAGGTATGGCTTTCGGAACAGGTACTCATGAAACTACAACTATGTGTATACAACAATTAGAAAAATATGTTAAACCAGATACAAAAGTATTTGATATAGGATGTGGAAGTGGAATACTTGCTATAGCAGCAGCTAAATTAGGAGCTAAAGATGTATTAGCAGTAGATTTAGATGAAGTAGCTGTAAAAGTATCTAAAGAAAATATAGAACTTAATAATGTAGAAAATGAAGTTAAAGCACTTCATGGTAACTTAATGGAAGTTGTTACAGATAAAGCTGATATAGTAGTAGCAAATATAATAGCAGATATAATAAAGATATTAGCTAAAGATATTAAGAACTTTATGAAGGATGATGCAGTATTTATATCATCAGGAATAATCCATGCTAAAGTAGATGAAGTAAAAGAATCTTTAATAGAAAATGGGTTAGAAATAATAGAAGTTCAATCATTAGGAGAATGGAACGCAATAGTGTCTAAAATAGCTAAGTAGGTGTAAGTATGGATAGATTTTTTGTTGATAAGAAAAATATAAACATAGAAAACAACACATGTATTATAGAAGGTGAAGATGTAAAACATATTTCTAAAGTTCTTAGATGTAGAATAGGAGAAGAATTAGAGGTATGTGATAACAATAATAATGAATATATTTGTGAGATAACAAATATAGATAAAAATCAAGTAGAGCTTAATATATTAGAAAAAGTTGATATACAAAGAGAATCTGACTTAAAGATAAAGGTATATCAAGGACTTCCTAAAGGTCCTAAAATGGAAATGATTTTACAAAAGTTAACAGAAGTTGGAGTAGATGAAATAATATTAGTTCAAACAAAGAGAACTGTTGTAAAAGTAGATGATAAAAAAGAAGACAAAAAGCTTGAAAGATGGGAAAGAATAATATACGAAGCAGCAAAGCAAAGTAAACGTGGTAAAATACCTACTTTAAGAGGTGTATTAACATTTAAAGAAGCTTTAGCTGATATGAAAGAAAACGACTTTAATATAGCACCTTATGAAAATGAAAAAACAAAATCGATTAAACAAGCAATAAAAGGTGTAAATATAAATAATATAGGTATTTTTGTTGGTCCAGAAGGTGGATTTGAAGAAACAGAAATAGAAGCTATAGAAGAAATTGGTGGACAATCAGTATCACTAGGACCTAGAATTCTAAGAACTGAAACGGCATCATTAGTAGCTTCATCTATAGTATTATATGAATTAAGCGACTTAGGAGGCGACGAATAGTGAAAAAGGTAGCTTTTTACACATTAGGATGTAAAGTAAACCAATATGAAACAGAAGCTATGCTTGAGATGTTTAAAAAAGATGGATATACTCAAGTTGAAAGTGAAGAATTTGCTGATGTTTATGTTATAAATACATGTACAGTAACACATATGAGTGATAGAAAATCACGTCAATATATAAGAAGAATGAAAAAGAAAAATCCAGATGCAATAATAGCTGTTGTTGGATGTTATTCACAAGTATCACCAGAAGAAATACTTGAAATAGAAGAAGTAAACTTAGTTATGGGTACTAATGAAAGAAGACAAATAGTTGAAGAAATAAAGAAACTAGATGCTTCTAAAAAAGCTAGTACTGTAGATGATATAATGAAAGTTAGAGCTTTTGAAGAAATAGAAATAAACCAAACTAACGGAAGAACTAGAGCATTTATGAAAATACAAGATGGATGCGATAGATTCTGTACTTACTGTATAATACCTTATGCAAGAGGTGGAAGAGTAAGAAGTAGAGACTTAGAAAGTATAATAAATGAAGCTAATAAATTAGCTAACAATGGATATAAGGAAATAGTATTAACAGGTATACACGTTGCATCTTATGGTAAAGATGTAAAAGATGCGGATACAAATCTTTTAACAGTAATTAAGGCTATAGATAAAATAGAAGGTGTTGAAAGAATAAGATTAAGTTCTGTAGAACCATTACTTATGACAGATGAGTTTATAGATACTGTAGCTAAAATGCCTAAAGTATGTCCACATTTCCACCTATCTTTACAAAGTGGATGTGATGAAACATTAAAAAGAATGAACAGAAGATATACTACAAAAGAGTATAAAGATATAGTAGATAAATTAAGACAAAAAATGCCTAACGTGGCAATAACTACAGATGTAATAGTTGGATTCCCTGGAGAAACTAATAATGAGTTTAGTCAAACTTATGAATTTTTAAGAGACATAGAGCTTTCACAAATGCATGTATTTAAATATTCTCCTAGAAAAGGTACACCTGCAGCTGATATGGAAAATCAAATAGATCCTCAAATGAAGCAAATGAGAAGTGATAAGCTTATAGCATTAAATAAGCAAAACTTCACTAATTTTGCTAAAAAGTTTGAAGGACAAGAGTTCAATGTTTTATTTGAGCAAAACATAGGTGAAAATAAATACGAAGGTTTAACTCCTAACTATATAAGAGTAATTGTAGAGAGTGAAGAAGACATTCAAGGTAAGATACTAAAAACTAAGATAAATGATGTAAAAGATGAATATGTAGAAGGTATCTTAGTATAATATGTAGAAATTATAACTCTTATAAGATAGGAGGTGTTAGGTTTGAGTTGTATATTCTGTAAAATAATAAATGGAGAAATACCATCAAGCAAAGTATATGAAGATGATAAAGTAGTAGCTTTTAATGATATAAATCCAGTAGCTCCAATGCATGTTTTAGTTATACCTAAAAAGCATTATGAGTCTATATTAGAAATAGATGATAATGATATGGATATAATAGGTCATATTCATAAAGTTATAAAGCAAATAGTAACTGAAAAAGGATATGATAAAACAGGATTTAGAATAATAAATAACTGTGGAGATGATGGATGTCAAGAAGTTAAACACATACATTTCCATATACTAGCAGGAAAAAAATTAAACTGGTATGATGCTGAGAAGTAAATAAAAAACTACATTCATAAATAAGATTATTTGTAAAAAATACTTGAAATATTAGAATGATTAGTTTATAATAAACAAAGTGTGAGGTTGTAATGCATATTATGCAGATATAATCGAGTTACAGTCCCAGCATAATTGCGCTATCGGAGGGAGGGAAGAAGCAATGTCTGAAGTAAGAGTAAGAGAAAATGAAACATTAGACAGCGCTTTAAGAAGATTTAAGCGTTCATGTGCTATGTCTGGCATAATGTCTGAAGTAAGAAAAAGAGAACACTATGATAAGCCAAGCGTAAGACGTAAGAAAAAAGCTGAAGCTGCAAGAAGAAAAAACGCTAAGAGATAATTTTTAGATAAGAGGTGAAGGGGAATGTCCCTTAAAGAAAAGTTACAAGAAGACTTAAAACTTTCTATGAAGAACAAAGATACTGTTAAGAAATCTGTTGTTACTTTAATAAGAGCTTCAATAAAACAGTATGAAGTTGATACTAGAACAGAACTTGATGATGATGGTATCATGGATATCATAACAAAACAGTTAAAGCAACGTAGAGATGCATTAACTGAATTTGCTAAGGCGTCAAGAGACGATTTAGTAAAAGAAACTGAAGCTGAGATTGAAGTATTGAAAGAATACCTACCTCAACAGCTTAGTGAAGAAGAATTAGATGTTATCGTAAAAGAAACTATATCTGAAGTAGGAGCTACTTCTATGAAGGATATGGGTAAAATCATGGCAGCTATTAAACCTAAAACAAAAGGTAGAGCTGACGGAAAAATGATAAATGAGTTAGTTAAGAAAAACTTACAATAGATCAAAAGCCTAGAGTATATACTCTAGGCTTTTATTTTTTATATCTGTCCTAATATTTATGTAATAATCCTATGTATTTTTACATACTTATTAATTAAGTAAAGTATGTAAAAAGGAGTGGGAGTATTGATTATATCTACAAAAGATGTGAAAAAATTCATAATAAGTGTAGCTATACCTTTAATAGTAGGATTTTTAAGCTCATCAATTTCAAATTTTTTAGCGGGGACAACTAATAGTGGGGCATATACTGAACTAATAAAACCAGGATTTTTCCCTCCACCAATACTATTTCCTATAGTTTGGACAATATTGTATATACTTATGGGAATATCTGCTTACTTAATTAGTAAAAGAGGAAATAACTCAGTTAAATCTAGAGATGCTTTATTTTACTATTGGTTACAATTAGGTTTAAATTTTATATGGTCAATATTATTTTTTGGACTTGGATTAAGATTTACTGCTTTAGTTGATTTAGGTCTATTAATTATTGTAGTTATTATAATGATAATTAAATTTACTAAAGTTGATAAAGTAGCAGCTTATATGAACTTACCGTATTTAGCTTGGTTATTCTATGCTTTCTTTTTAAATTATGTAACATGGTCAATTAATAAGTAAAAAATAAAAGCCGAACTGGCTTTATTTTTTTTCGCTATAATCAATCTAATTTTTATATAAATAAAAGTCTCCAATTCTATGTTTAGTACATAGTATTAAATATAGTTATTTTTGCGCATAAAAAGTAATTAAAACTATGTATAGACATAAAATATAATAAGGAGGTATAGGGATGATAGAAGTTCCTACTGATTTACAAGTAAACCAGCCTATGGTTACTATGTTAAGTAATACATTTATGAGTATAGAAAATTATAAGTCAATACTAGAGTATGATGTAAATCTTATTAAAATAAAGACCAAGCTAAACACTATAAAAATAAGTGGGGATAAACTATATCTAAAATATATCACAGATACAGAAATAGGAATAAAAGGAATTATATATAGTGTAGAATACACTACATAAGGGGGAGATACAATTTGATAAGTTATATTAGGGGATACTATGTGATAAGTATTGAGGGTATAAATATAGAAAAGTTTCTAAATATCCTTATCAGAAACAAGATAAACATATATGATGTAAAACGAATAAACAATACTAAAATGGAATTTAAGGTAGATAGGAAGGACTTTAAAGAATTTAAAGAAATTTATAGAAATAGTAAATATGATGTTAAAGTAAAACAAAAGATGGGTCTTCCTTTTTTAGCAAAAAGGATATATAAGTATAAAGGTATGTGGATTTGTGCTATAATTTCATTAGTTATTTTAATGAGTACATCTTTATTTGTAACAGATATATACATACAAGCTCCTGAAGGTATAGATAAGGTAGAAGTTAGAAAAGAATTAGCTAAAGCAGGAGTTAAACCTGGGGTTTATAAAAAAGGAATTGATAGAAAAGAAGTAAGAGACTATGTTATGAGTAAGTTTAATGATATAGCATATGTATCTATAAATGTAAAAGGAACTAATATATTTGTTACGGTTACCAAAAAGGATGAATCCTTAGAACAGAAAAAAGAAACTGATTATTGTAATGTAATAGCTAGCAAAAATGGTATAATAGAAAAGGTAATACCAAGAAGTGGTAATCAAATGGTTAATCCAGGTGATATAGTAAGAAAAGGCGATGTATTAGTATCAGGAGCTAACTCAAAATCTATGCCAGAAGTTTGGGCAACTACTTACTATGAATCTAAGCAAACTGATAATTACATAGAACAAAGAAAAGTTAAAACAGGCAAGAAAAAACAAATATATACATTTAGCTTTTATGATAAAAGCTTTATTTTAAGAAGAAAAATAAACTATAAAAACTATGAAATAGAAAATAAAGAATATAAGATAGAAATAGGAAATTATACGTTCCCGTTAAAAGTAAAAGTAAGTAATTTCTATGAAGTAAATATTAAAGAAATTAAAAAGGATACAGAAGAAGTAAAAAAACAGTTAATGGAGAAAGCAGAAAAAGAACTTGAGTACATAATGCCTGTTGATGCAAGATTAAAAGATGCTAAGCATCAATATAAAGTTAAAAAAGATAAATTAGAATGTATAATAACTGTTACAATGTTAGAAAATATTTCTAAAGTACATCATTTAAGTAAGTCAGAATCGCAACAATTAATAATAGATCAATCTAAACCAAAAGAAGAGGGTGCGGAGGTACCTCCATCTAATCCAGAAAAAAGACCTATAACAGATATAAGAAATCAATTTGAAGATTCAAATATAGAGCCTAAGGATAAAGATAAGAAGAAAGAAAACTAAGGAGGAGTAAAAATTGATAGTACAAAAGAGTTTTGAAATATCAGATGATAAATTTGAAAGAGAATTGTTTGGTAACTTTGATGAAAATATAAAAATTATAGAATCTAATTTAAATATAGATGTTTTATTGAGAGAAGGTCATATAGTTCTAATAGGTCAACCTAAAAATATAGATAGAGCATTAGAATTTTTAAATGAACTATATAAGAACTTTAAAAGTGGAAAAACACTAGATAAACAAAGTATTGTATATGCTATAGAACTTCTAAAAGAAGGAAAAGAAGAAAAGATGCAAGAACTAGAAGATACTATAGTAGTTACTCGAAAAGGTAGAGAAGTAAAGCCTAAAACATTAGGACAAAAACAATATATAAATCTTATAAAAAGTAATGATATAACATTAGGGGTAGGACCAGCAGGAACAGGTAAAACATATTTAGCCGTAGCTATGGCTGTTAGAGCATTTAAAAAAGATGAGATTAGCAGGATAATATTAACTAGACCTGCAGTAGAAGCTGGGGAAAGCTTAGGATTTTTACCAGGAGATATGAAGGATAAAGTAGACCCATATTTAAGACCTTTATATGATGCATTATTTGATATGTTAGGTGATGAAAAGTGTGCAAAATATTTAGAAAGAGGTATAATTGAAGTTGCACCACTTGCATTTATGAGAGGTAGAACTTTAGATAATGCATTTATAATATTAGATGAAGCTCAAAATACTACACCTGAACAAATGAAGATGTTTTTAACAAGACTAGGATTTGGATCAAAAGCTGTAGTAACTGGAGATTTAACACAAATAGACCTTCCAGTTAAGAAAAAAAGCGGTCTTGTTCAAGCTATGGATGTTTTAAAAGATGTTGAAGGCATTGGTATAAATAAGTTTACTGAAAAAGATGTAGTTAGACATGAGCTAGTACAAAGAATAATAAAAGCATATGAAAAATTTGATGAAGCACAAGAACAAAAGAAATAGGAGAGACATTATGGAGATTATATTAGACGATAGACAAGATAAAATAAAGGTAAGCGAAGAATTATTAAATAAGATAAATGATATCATTGTAGAATGTTTACACTATGAAGGATATGATGATAATTATGAAGTAAGTTTATCTTTTGTAGATAATGAAGAAATACATCAATTAAATAGAGACTTTAGAGGGGTAGATAGAGCTACTGATGTATTATCATTCCCACTACTTACAGATGATTTTGATATAGAAATAGAAGAAGAATCACTAGGAGATATAGTTATTTCATTAGAAAGAGCTTTAGAACAAAGTATTGAGTATAATCATAGTTTTGATAGAGAGGTTTGTTTCTTAGTATGTCACAGTATGTTCCATTTACTAGGATATGATCATGATACAGAAGAAAATACTAGAGAGATGAGAAAAAAGGAAGAGGATGTATTAAATAAGTTAAATATAACGAGGGAATAATTTATGGAAGGTAAAAAAACTAGACAAAGTATAGTAAAAGCCTTTAATGCAGCTATTGAGGGGATAATATATACATTTAAAAAAGAAAGAAATATGAAGATACACTACTGTGTAGCATTAGTTATACTAATAAGTAGCTTATACTTGGGTTTTTCTAAGATAGAAATGATATTATTACTTTTTACAATAAGCTTAGTTGTAATATCAGAAATGTTTAATACAGCTGTAGAAAAAACAGTGGACATGATAACAGATGATTATCATCCACTGGCTAAAATAGCAAAGGATGTAGCTGCTGGTGGTGTTTTAATAGCTTCATTAAATGCAGCTGTAGTAGGATATATTTTGTTTTATGATATATTAGATAATATAGGTCAATCAGTATTTTACTCAATAAGAAAATCAGAGTTACATATTACAGTTATTTGTATAGTTATAGTATTGATAGCTGTAGTAGTAGTAAAAGCCTTGACTGCAACAGGCACACCTTTAAGGGGAGGAATGCCAAGTGGTCATGCAGCATTGGCATTTGCACTTGCTACATGCGTAGCTTTTATGACCGAAAGAGTTGTAGCAGCTACACTAGCATATTTGATGGCAGCATTAGTTGCTCAAAGTAGAATTGAAGGAAAGATACATAGTTTTTGGGAAACTGTTGCTGGTTCACTCTTAGGAATATTAGTAGCATTATTAATTACACAAATGAGTTTATTTTATTAAAAAAGTGGGGATTAAGCCCACTTTTTTTGAAAGTAATATAAATTAACTTTTTTATTACTTTCAAATTTGGTATAATGGAATGTATTAATTAAAAATAAAATAAAAAGACTACTATAGGAAATTTAGTTTTAAAGTATTTCTAAGGTAGTGATGTTAGATAAAATATAATAACAAAAGACAACTAGAAAGAGGATAATAATATATGTTTAAATCAGGATTTGTTAGTATAGTAGGTAGACCAAATGTAGGTAAATCTACTCTTATGAATAATGTAGTAGGTGAAAAAATAGCTATAATGAGTGATAAGCCTCAAACTACAAGAAATACAATTCAAGCTGTATATACAGATAAAGAATGCCAAATGGTATTCTTAGATACACCAGGTATACACAAGCCTAAAAATAAATTAGGTGAGTTTATGGTTAAATCAGCAACAGATGCATTTAAAAATGTAGATGTTATATTATATGTTGTTGATGAATCTAAAAAGATTGGTCCTGGAGATAGAATGATAATAGAACAATTAAGAACTACAAAAACTCCTAAAATATTAGTTCTTAATAAAATAGATAAGCTAACTGAAGAAGAACTATTTGAATTAATAAAAATGTATGATGCAGAAAATTTATTTAAAGCTATAGTTCCAATATCAGCATTAAAAGGTAAAAACACTGATAGATTAATAAAGGTTGTAAGTGAATATTTAGAAGAAGGTCCTCAATACTTCCCTGAATATATGATAACAGATCAACCAGAAAGAGTTTTAATATCAGAACTTATAAGAGAAAAAGTTCTTCACTATGTACATGATGAAATACCTCATGGAGTTGCAGTGGAAATAGAAAGAATGAGAAAAAGACCAGATAAAGATATAATAGATGTATCAGCTGTTATATACTGTGAAAGAGACTCTCATAAAGGTATAATAATAGGTAAGAATGGTAGAAAGTTAAAAGGTATAGGTAAATCTGCAAGAGAAGATATAGAATTATTATTAGGATCTCAGATAAACCTTCAAGTATGGGTTAAAGTTAAAGAAAACTGGAGAAACTTACAAAGTTTCATAAATAACTTTGGCTACACTGATAAATAATAAAAGGTGGGTTTTATGGATAGGAAAGATGAACATTCCAAGAATCTATTAAGTCAAGTTAATAGCTTAATAGAAAATAATAAAATATTAGAAGTAAGAGAATTAATTGAAGAATATCATAATAGAGATATTTTTGATATTTTAGAAAGTCTTGATGAAGATAAACAAATAAAGCTATTTGAAATTCTTCCAATAGATATGGCTGCATCTATTTTAGATGATGCAGATTCAGAGTTCTTCAAAAACACACTTTCTAAGGTTAGCATAGAGCATAAATCTAATATATTAGAATTAATGTCACTAGATGATATGGCTGATATACTAGGAGAACTAGAGGAAAATGAAAGAGAAGAATTTATAAATCTTTTAAATCATGAAGATGCAGAAGATGTAAAAGAACTTCTTATATATGAAGAAGAATCTGCTGGTGGAATTATGACCACTGGATATATATCTATAAATAAAGATATGAAAGCTAAAGAAGCTATTGAATATATGAGAGAAAATGCTATAGATGCAGAAACTATATATTATATATATGTAGTAGACAACGAAGAAAAATTAGTTGGAGTATTATCTCTTAGAGAACTTATAACATCTAGAGAGGATATTATAGTAGAAGATTTAATGAGCGAAAATATAATATCTGTATATGTAGATGAAGATAGAGAAAAAGCCGTTAAACTAGTTTCTAAGTATGATTTAATAGCAATACCAGTTATAGATAGAGATGATACCTTAAAGGGTATAATAACTGTAGATGATGTAATAGATGTAATTGAAGAAGAAGCCACAGAAGACATGTATAAATTTGCAGGTAGTTCTGAGCACGAAAGAGATATAGTAGAACAAAATAATGTAGAGCCTATGAATCAAGTAATGGCATCAGTAAAAGCTAGAATACCATGGTTAATAATAACATTACTGGGTGGATTCTTAGCTACACTAATGTTATCTAAGTTTGAGTATATAATAGATTCTAAATATTTTGCTTTAATATACTTTATCCCATTAGTTACAGGAATGGGTGGAAATATAGGAACTCAATCATCTGCACTTACAGTTATGGCTCTTGCTAATAAAGATTTGGAAATGAAAAATGTATTCTTAGAAGGATTAGTTGGATTCTTAACAGGAATACTATGTAGTATAATTATTGGTATAGCAACTTTCGTTTTTGTCAAGGATATAAATATAACATTAGTAGTATCAGTTTCACTATTTATAAACATGACAATAGGAGCCATGATAGGTGCATTTTTACCTATGTTATTTAAAACGATAGATGTAGACCCATCTACATTATCAGCTCCATTAATAGCTACTGCTCTTGATATAAGCGGAATAACTGTTTATTTTATAATAACAACAATTATACTGTCGAAAATTGCATAAAAACTTAATGTATTTTTTGCCCCCTTCTTACTAAAAATATAATATAAGCGTAAGGAGGGGGTTTTTAAAAATGAACAATCTATGTTGGGAAGTTTTTAAAAAGACTGGAAGTATAGAAGCTTATCTATACATGAGCCATCGCAACAGTATAGAATCAAATGAAACTATAAATAGGGAGATAGAACCAAACTATGATAATACTGAACACCCAGGGGATAGTACTACGATCAGCTAGATATAACGAGAATGATTTAGTCTTAACTATATTTACAAGAAAGCTTGGGAAAGTATCAGCGATAGCAAAGGGCGCTAAGAGAAATAAAAGCTCTTTGCTATCATCATCACAAGTATTTTCTTATTCTAATTTTACTTTGAAAAAACAAGGTAATATGTATAGAGTTAATCAAAGTGAAACAATAAAGAATTTTTATAATATAGCTTATGATATAGATGCTTTTTCTTACGCAACATATATAGCAAGCTTAGTAGAAGGCTCTATATATGAAAATCAAACTAATAATAGATTGTTTGTGTTATTAGCACAAACACTTTATTTATACACTCAAAAAGATATTGATAAAACCTTCATAACAAAAGCTTTTGAATTAAAATTTTTAGACTATGTAGGATTTAAACCTATAGTTAATAAATGTGTTAATTGCCAAAGTACAAATATGAAGGGTAGTGTATTTAATGTTGATGAAGGTGGTATCTTATGCGAAAATTGTAAGGTACATCATACATATAATTTTAAAATAGATGTAACAACTATAAGACTAATGGAATATATACTAAAGAATGATATATTAACTTGTAGTAAAGCTAAAGTATCTAAATATATAACTAAAGAATTAGATAAGATTCTAAAAGTATATATTCAAGTTTACATTGACAATGTAAATATAAAGTCTCTAAACTTATTGCAAGGAATAGAAAATAATAAGGGAGTTGATTCTAATGAACAATAATGTAACCTTAGAACAAATAGATAAAGTACTAGAAAGATTTCCTAATATAAGCTATGCTGAAGCAAAAGAAGCTTTAATAATAGCTGATGGAGATATAATAGATGCTATAATATATTTAGAGCAAATGAAAAAAAGCTCAAAGCTTAAAATCAAAGCTAAAGCAGAAGAAGTTTTAGGCAAGGATACGGAACAAATAAAAGATCAACTAAAAGAAATGTTAAAGAAAAGTAATGTAATAAGAATAGTTATAGAAAAAGAAGATAGAACTATTATGAATATACCTATTACTATAGGAGTTATTGGATTAGCACTAGGACCGTTAGTTACATTAGTAGGGCTTTCAGCAGCAGTACTAGGCAAATTCAATATAAAAATAGAAAATGAAGAAGATAAAACAGTAATTGATTTAGGTGAATTAACTGAAGAAAAAATTAATATTTTAAAAAATATGTTAACAAATACTGCTAAAGAAGTTGGAGAAGCAGTTAAAAAAGAAAAAAATGATAATAAAGATATAACTGAAGAGTTAATACAAGAAGAAGAAAACAAGGATATACCTAAATTCTAAATACTAGTTAGTATGGTAATATATTGACAAATTAAGGATTTTTTGATATCCTATAATTTATAAAGTAACAATTTATGGCCTTTCGTTATAAACGAAAGGCTTTGTTTTTAATAAAGGAGGTATTCGTATGAATTTTCAAAATATGATACTAACACTACAAGATTATTGGGCTAAGCAAGGATGTATAATGATGCAACCTTACGATGTTGAAAAAGGTGCGGGGACTATGAACCCAAATACTTTTTTAAGATCATTAGGACCAGAACCTTGGAAAGTATGTTATGTAGAACCATCTAGAAGACCTGCAGACGGTAGATATGGTGAAAACCCAAATAGATTATATCAACATCACCAATTCCAAGTTATATTAAAACCATCTCCAGATAATATACAAGAGTTATACTTAGGTAGTTTAGAAGCTATAGGAATAGATACAAAAGCACATGATATAAGATTTGTTGAAGATAACTGGGAATCAACTTCTGTTGGTGCCTGGGGACTTGGATGGGAAGTTTGGCTTGATGGTATGGAAATAACTCAATTTACATACTTCCAACAAGTTGGAGGAATAGAGTGTGAACTAGAAACTGGAGAAATTACATATGGTCTTGAAAGATTAGCTATGTATCTTCAAGAAGTTGATAGTGTATATGATTTAAAGTGGAATGATGAAATTACATACGGTGAAGTATTCCAAAGAGCTGAATATGAAAACTCTGTATATGCATTTGAAGAATGTGACACAGAAATGTTATTCAATTCATTTGATGTATATGAAAAAGAAGCTTTAAGACTTATGGAAAAAGGATTAATAACTCCAGCATATGATTATGTATTAAAATGTTCTCATACATTCAATACATTAGATGCTAGAGGAGCTATAGGTGTAAGTCAAAGAGCATCTTTCATAGGTAGAGTTAGAAATATGGCAAGAACTGTAGCTAAAGCTTATATAGAATTAAGAAAAGAAATGGGATATCCGCTTTTAAAGGAAGGTGACAAGTAATGAATAAGTACCTTTTATTTGAAATAGGTGTTGAAGAATTACCAGCAAGATTTGTAAATTCATCAATAGAACAATTAGAAAATAATTTAACTAAAGCTCTTAATGAAAATAGAATAACATTTGATAAAGTTAATGTATACTCTACTCCAAGAAGATTAACAGTTATAGTTGATAACATAAGTGACAAACAACCAGATTTAGAAGAAGAAGTAAAAGGACCTGCAAAGAGAATTGCTCTTGATGCTGAAGGAAATCCTACTAAACCTCTTTTAGGATTTATGAATAGCAAAGGTATAAAGCAAGAAGATTTATACTTTAAGTTAGCAGGTAAAGAAGAATATGCTTTTGGTATGATAAAGCAAGAAGGTAAGTTAACTAGTGAAGTATTAAAAGTTATACTTCCAGAAGTTATAAAATCAATGAACTTCCCTAAAGCTATGCGTTGGGGTGGAAAGAACTTAAGATTTATAAGACCAATAAGATGGATGGTTGCTATATTAAGTGATTCTTTATTAGATATAGAATTAGAAGGTATAGTTTCAGGAAATACTACTAAAGGACATAGATTCTTAGGTGAAAGTGAATTTGAAGTTAATACTTTAGATGAATATTTAAATAAACTAAAAGAAAACTTTGTAATATTAAACCATAATGAAAGAAAAGAACTTATAAAGAAACAATGTGAAGAAGTTGCAAATTCATTAGGTGGAGTTATAGAATTTGATGAAGAATTATTAGACGAAGTAACTCACTTAGTAGAATATCCAACTGCATTCTATGGAGAATTTGATGAAGATTACGCTAAGTTACCTAAGGAAGTTGTTATAACTCCTATGAAACATCATCAAAGATACTTCCCTGTTCTTAAAGATAATAAATTATTACCTAACTTTATAGCTGTTAGAAATGGTGATGCCCATAAGATAGATAATGTTAAAAAAGGTAATGAAAAAGTATTAGAAGCTAGACTTGCAGATGCTTTATTCTTCTATAAAGAAGACATAAAAAAACCTGTAGAAAATTACATAGAAAAACTAAATACAGTTGTATTCCAAGATAAACTTGGAACTGTATATGATAAAGGTTTAAGAATTGAAAAACTATCAAGTGAGATATTAAATGTATTAAATTTAGAATCAGAGAAGGAAGATACTCTTCGTGCTGCTAAATTATGTAAGGCTGACTTAGTAACATCAATGGTATTTGAATTTACTGAGCTTCAAGGGGTAATGGGTAGAGAATATGCAAAAGTGAGTGGAGAAAATGAAACTGTTGCTGAAGCTATATTTGAACATTACTTACCAAGATTTGCAGGAGATATATTACCTCAAACAAAGTCAGGGGTTATATTATCTATAGCTGATAAATTAGATTCTATAGCTGGATTCTTTGCAATAGGAATACAACCAACAGGTTCTCAAGATCCTTATGCATTAAGACGTCAAGCATTAGGAATAATAAATATATTAATGGATAATAATCTAGACATAAGCTTAAAAGAACTTGTAGATTTATCTCTTAACAACTATTCATTCTTAGAATTTAATAAGGAAGAAGTTGCAAATCAAATAATGGAATTCTTTAAAGATAGAATAAAGAATTTATTTAGAGATTTAGGAATAAGATATGATGTTATAGATGCTATATTAAGTTCAGAAATAGATGATATATCTGATATGTATACAAGAGCTACAGCTTTAAATTCATGGATAGATAAAGATGAACTAGTTGAAATGTTAACTGCTTTCAATAGAGTTGCAACTTTAGCTGAAAAAGCTGAAACTAATGAAGTTAGAGTTAATTTAATGAAAGAAGAAGCAGAATTTAACTTATATCAACAATTCAATGATACTAAATCTAATGTTGAATATTTATTAGCAGAAAAAGATTATACAAAAGCACTTGATGCATTTGCTGCTTTAAGACCTGCTATAGATAATATGTTTGACTCTGTTATGATAATGGATAAAGACGAAGCTATAAAGAACAATAGATTGGCGATATTAAAGCAAATTTATGACACTATGTTAAAGATATGTGATTTATCAAAGATAGTATATAAGTAGTCTGTTTATTAACCGAGGAAAACTTCCTCGGTTTTTTATACTTAAGTTCATTAAACTAATGGATAAATTTGTATACATATAATATAATAAAAATATTATACGAAATAGAAGGAGGGAAGACCTATCCAACTTAACAAAAGGCAACAGAAAATAATTGATATAGTTAAAGAAAATGAACCTATAACTAGTGAGAAGATAGCTTCTATGCTTAATGTTACAAGAGCTACATTAAGATCTGATTTAGCTATACTTACAATGACAGGTATATTAGATGCTAGACCAAAAGTAGGGTACTTTTACTCAGGTATAAGCAATGTTAATCTATTAGGAGACAATGTAAATAACAAACTAGTAGAAGATATAATGAGCATGCCTATAGTTGTAAAGAAAGATACTAACGTATATGATACGATAGTGAATATATTCTTAGCAGATGTAGGTAGTATATTTATAATAGATGACTCAGAAGAGCTTTGTGGAATTGTATCAAGAAAAGATTTATTAAAAGCTACAATAGGTGGAGGAGATATAAATAAAATACCAGTAGGTATGATAATGACAAGAACACCTAATGTTGTAACTGCTAGTAAAAATGATACAGTTATACAAGCTGCAAAAAAAATAATAGAACATGAAGTTGATTCTATGCCAGTTGTAGAAGCTACAACTGAGGGGGATAAAATAATAAACAAAGTTATTGGTAGGATTTCTAAAACTAACATAACTAAGTTGTTTTTAGAGATGGTTGATAATTAAGGAGGAGTATATGGAAAATTTAACTATATATGTAATATCAGATTCAGTGGGGGAAACAGCACAACAAGTTACTAAAGCAGCTATGTCTCAATACTCAATAAATGCAGATTATGAAATAAGAAGATTTCCATATGTTGTTGAGAAACAATTTTTAGAAGAAATATTAAATAGTGCTAAAAGTGAGAATGCATTAGTTATATATACCTTAGTTGAAGAAGAGTTACTAAACTTTACAAAAGAGTTTTGTGATAGAGAAAAATTAAGTCATGTTGATTTAATGACTCCAATACTAAGAGAAATAACTTCTAAAATTGGAGAAAAGCCTAAAGGAGAACCTGGAATCATAAGAAAATTAGATGAAAGCTACTTTAAAAGAGTTGAAGCTATAGAATTTGCTGTTAGATATGATGATGGAAAAGATACTAGAGGTATACTAAAATCAGATATAGTTTTACTAGGAATATCAAGAACATCGAAAACACCTTTAAGTATGTATTTAGCTAATAAAAACATAAAAGTAGCTAATGTTCCATTAGTTCCAGAAATACCTATACCAAAAGAAGTGTTTGAAATAAATCCTAAGAAAATAATAGGACTTACTAATTCACCAGAAAAATTAAATCAAATAAGACAAGAGAGATTAAAATCTCTTGGACTATCAAGTGATGCAAACTATGCTAAGTTTGATAGAATACTTCAAGAATTAGATTACTCAGAAAAGATTATGAAACAAGTAGGATGTCCTGTTATAAATGTTTCTAATAAAGCCATAGAAGAAACAGCAGGAATTATACTAGATATAATGAAAGAGAATAATCTTAATATATATAGAGATGGAGATAAGTAGGATTTTAGTGCATAACGGAAGGATAAATTTTAATTTCCGTTGTGTATTATAAATCCTATTTAATATGTAAAAATATATGTCAAAATAATCCTTTTAACCATAATATAATATGTATAGCATATTACTTAATGGAGGGATATAATTGATTAAATGTCCAAGGTGTGGAAAAGAAGTATCATCTAGACCAGGAACAATTTGTCCAAGATGTGGTTTAGATGTAGGTAAAGTAACTGAAAAAGTTAGATGTCCTGAACCTAATTGTAGATCATTAGTTTCTAAAAAGCTAGAGTACTGTCCAAAATGTGGTTGTAAACTAAAAGGATATAATTTTAGTGAATTACTTAGAATTGCAAGAATGAGATTTGATAATACATTTTCAGATGAAGATTAAAAATATACTTATAATATAAAAAACCATAATCTTAATATTTAGATTATGGTTTTGTTTTTATTAAAGTTTATTCATTTTTCTCAAATTCCATATCCCAACCGAAGTAACCATTATCTTTTTTAGTATATTTCATAATAGCGTCAAATTTATTACCACTTTTACTAGTAAGACCTTTAACTTTGGCATAACCATTTTTAAGCAAAGATTTGACCATAGTTTTGTTAGGTTTCTTCTTAAGAGCTAATAGGAATTTATCTGTATTCCAAATACCAAACTTACAATCTTTATAGTTGTTACAAATATATCCTTTAGAACATTCAAACACATCACCTTGACATACAGGACACTTACCTAAACTTTCCTTAGACACATCATTATTAGAGTAGGTACCTTTACTGTATCTTTTAGTTTTAGGATTATAACTATAAACATCTGTACTTATATTTTTTGGAGAATCACTTTTTATAGTATCAACTCCATTTACTATAAAGTTCATAATATTAGTTAGATATTCACTTTTAGTGTAAGTTCCTTTTTGTATATCACTTAAACTTTTTTCAAGTTTACCAGTATAATCAACGTCCATTAATTCTTTTAAAGGGAATATTTCAACTAAGTTTTTACCTAAATCAGTTATAAAATAAGATTTACCTTTTTTATTAACATATCCAACCTCTGCTATTTTCTTTAGAACATCAGCACGAGTAGCAGAAGTACCTATAGAATATCCTGATAATACAGTAGTATCATCATCAGAAACATTTTTACCACAGTTTTTCATAGCCTTAAGTAAAGTATCTTCTGTATAAGATTTAGGTGGTGTAGTTTGTTTGCTTAAAACATCTAACTTAATTATATCTACAACTTCATCTTTATTAACGAAAGGAAGTAAATCATCTTTTTCTTCTTTATTATATACTTCTAGATAACCTTTAACCTTAAGTACCTTACCCTTAGTTAAAAACATATGATTATCTACAGATGTATGAATTTCTGTATTTTCATATTCGGCAGGAGGCATAAAGTTAGCAATAAATCTATCTTTTATAGCATTATAAACAATTTCTTCGTCAGCTGTAAGTTTAGTAGGTATTATATAAGTTGGCATGATGGCACTATGGCTATCTACCTTAGAAGAATCGAAAATTCTTTTACTTTTAGTAAATTTAATTTTATCTTCATAAGGAAGTCCACTTTTAAGTTTGTCTAAAGTTTGAGAAGCTTTGCCAGCCAAACTTTCCTCCAAGTAAATAGAATCAGTTCTAGGATAAGTAATATATCCACCTTTTCCTTTACCTTCATAAAGAGATTGACAAACCTTAAGTACTTTGTCAGAAGTAAAACTAGAGTACTTAGAAGTTATAAATCCTTGTAAAGATGTTAAACTGAATAACTTAGGAGCATATTCTTTAGATGTAGTAACTTTTTTATCTTTAATAACTCCAGTATTTGAAGATATACTAGATATTATTTTATTGGCATCCTCTATATCATCAAATTTAGATTCTTTTCCTTTAATATATTTACCTTTGTAAGTTCCATTAGCACTTTTAAAATTACCCTCAATTTCATAATAAGGCTTAGGAATAAAATTAGCTATTTCCATATCTCTATCATAAACTAGCTTTACAGTAGGAAGTATAACTCTACCTATGTTTAAAAGTTTTCCATTACCATATTTTAAAGTAGTCATAGAAGTAAAGTTAATTCCTATTAGCCAGTCAGTTATTAATCTAGTATAACCTGCAGCTTGTAGATTTCTCATTTGTTCATCAGTTTTAAGCGTAGAAAGCCCTCTTTTTATATCCTCAGGAGTCCATTCATTAACAAGTATTCTTTTTATAGGTTTTTTATTTTTAGCAGTTAAGAAAATTAAAAAAGCTATCAGTTCACCTTCTCTATCGTTATCTGTAGCATTTATTATTTCATCAACATCACTTCTATGTATAAGTGACTTAACTATATTAAACTGTTTAGTTTTAGAACCATCTACTTTAAATCTAAATTTATCTGGTATAAATGGAAAGTTTTCATTTTTCCAAGAGCCAGCTAGTGATTTATCATAATCTTTTACATCATATAAAGAAACTAAATGCCCTACAGCATAAGTTACAATATATCCATTTCCTTCAAAATAACCATCACACTTAGTTTTAGCACCTAAAAAAGATGCTATTGTTTTAGCAACAGATGGCTTTTCGGCTAATATTAGTTTCATAACGACCTCCTTAATAAAAGCTACTAAATATATTAACAATAAAAAGAAATTACTTCAAGTTAAGTATAGAAAATATGTTCAAAATATACTAAGAAATACTAAAATAAGGTTATAATAGTATAGATTAAATTTTAAGGAGATATAAATATGTATACATTAAAAGTAAAAAAATTAAATGAAGATGCTATAATACCTAACTTTGCACATAAAGGTGATGCAGGAATGGATTTATATTCAATAGAAAAAGTTATTATACCTAAAAATGAAACTAGACTTATAAAAACTGGTATAAGTATAGAACTACCACATATGACAGAGGCTCAAGTAAGACCTAGAAGTGGACTAGCTTTAAAACATTCTATAACAGTACTTAATTCACCAGGAACTATAGATGAAGGATATAGAGGTGAAATAGGTGTTATACTTATAAATCATGGTAAGGAAGATTTTGTAGTTGAAAAACATATGAAAATAGCTCAAATGGTTATTAAGCCTATATATGAGATACATATAGAAGAAGTTAAAGATTTAAGTGATACAGAAAGAGGCAATGGAGGATTTGGTTCAACAGGAATGTAGTTGATTTCCCTAAAATATAAAAAATAAACATGACAAAAAATGGTAAAAGGTATCTAAATGTAGACATTTATCTAAAATTTTGCAATAATAGATAGTATATGAAATTTAGTAGGTCGGTATAAGTATATCGATAATTAGGGAGAGGAGCAAAGGAAGATAAATGAAGTTAAAGCATAAAAGCCTTTTAGCTGGAGTAATATCAGCAGCAATAGTACTTCCGGCAGCTACACAAATATCATTTGCAAATGGTAATATTGAAGAGAGTATACAAGGGAGAACTGCTGATTATAGAACTATAACAGGAAATGACGTAAACTTTAGAAAAGGACCTGGAACTAATTACTCATCAATAGCTAAGCTTAATAAAGGAGTAAAGGTTGAGTTTTTAGGAACACAAGGTTCTTGGACTAAATTAAAATATAATGGAATAGAAGGATATGTACATAGTAATTATGTATCAACAGCATCAACTAATAACTCAGAAGAAACTGTAAAGACTACAAAAGTAGTAACAGGAAGTAGTGTAAATTTAAGAAAAGGACCGGGAACAAGTTACACAGTAATAAAAGCATTAAGTAGAGGAACAAAAGTAGGATATATATCAGAAAGTAATGGATGGGCTAAGGTAAGCTATAACGGAACAATAGGATATATGTCAGCTAAATACTTAGGAAATGAATCTACACAAGCGCCAAGTGATAATAATCAAAGTTCTACAGAAGAAACTGTAAAAGCTACAAAAGTAGTAACAGGAAGTAGTGTAAACTTAAGAAAAGGACCAGGAACAAGTTACACAGTAATAAAGGCATTAGGTAGAGGAACAGAAGTAGGATATATATCAGAAAGTAATGGATGGGCTAAAGTAAACTATAACGGAACAATAGGATATATGTCAGCTAGTTACTTAGGAAATGCATCTGATAATTCAAATAATAGTACATCTAAACCATCGGAGTCTAATGTTGAAGCAGTTATGTCATATGCTAAAAAACAATTAGGAAAGCCATATGTATGGGGAGCTGAAGGTCCAGATAGTTTTGACTGTTCAGGATTTACTCAATATGTATTTAAAAACTCTGTTGGAATAAGTATACCAAGAGTATCTAAAGATCAAAGTAAACACGGTCAATTTGTAAGTAGAAGTGAATTACAAAGAGGAGATTTAGTATTCTTCGATACAAGTGGAGACGGGGCAGTAAACCATGTAGGTATATATATGGGTGAGAATCAATTTATACATGCATCATCAGGAGGAGGAAAAGTAGTAATATCAGAAATGAATAGCTACTATAGCCCTAGATATATAAATGCTAGAAGAGTATTATAATAATAAAATATACTAAGAAAATAAAAAGCGAAAGCTTTTTATTTTTTTTATAATGAATAAATAGACTAATAAAATAAGATAATAAATAAGTAATTATAATCAGATTATATATGCTAAGGAGTGTAGTCATATGTGTGTAATAGATTTTTACAAATTTAAATACACTAAGCCAGATTACTATATAGAGTTTTTAATACAAAGAGAAGCTGCAGAAAACATAGAGATTGCACTAGATGAAAGATTAAGTGAGCATCTAAGCAATAGAGATTCACAATGTGCGTATATGCGGCTAAAAGAACTTTTTCAAAATTCTAGAGAAGCTACAAAGTCTCCATATGTAGAAATTAAGATGAATAAATGTTATATGATGTATATATCTAATTTACAATTATACTTTAGAAATAGAAAGGAATATTCAGTTTTAGATACATTATATAAGTATCTACAGATTTATATGACTACAGAATATGATTTTATTAAAAGATTTAATGTATTAGATGAAGACATAAAAATAAGGGTATTATCAAAGGTATAAAATTTTATATAACCTTAAAAATAGTATTTACTTTGAAAATATATACATGAATAAGAAATTATATATAAACAAATACTATTAAAAAATACGTATATGAGGTGATATGCTATGGAAATGAATACACAAGATTGCCTAAAGAAAGCTTTATTAGATACTCAAGAAAAAGTAAGAGATTTTATGTATTATGCAGAAAATGTAAATGATAAAGAGTTAAGTCAATGTTTTAAAGACTTTGCTAAAACAGAAGGACTACAAGCACAAGAATTGCAAAAGCATATAGAAAGACTTAAATAAAATAAAAAATAAAGAGGATAATTAATTACCCTCTTTATTTTTTATTTTTTGTATTATATTAATAAACTTGCTTACAGTCAGTAAACTCATATACATCCATTAATGCTTCACCAAATCTTTGATAATGAACTATTTCCCTTTCTCCTAAAAATCTAAGAACATTTTTAATATCAACATCATCAGTAAGATTTGCTAAATGATAATAAGTTGCTAAAGCTTTTTGTTCAGCAGCCATATCTTCATGAAGATTAGTTACTGGATTACCCATAGCCTCTATATAAGCCGTAGTAAAAGGTACACCATTAGCATCAGAAGGATATATTCCTCCTCCATGTTGAGCATAATCGCTTCCAAGTCCTGCAGCTCTAAGTTGTTCTGGTGTTGCATTTTGAGTTAATTGATAAACCATAGTTCCAATCATTTCAACATGAGCTAGCTCTTCTGTACCTATATCA
>JAFOOW010000028.1 GCA_017425305.1 Peptostreptococcaceae bacterium
AAAATTATATATTGAAAAAAATGGAAATTTAAGTTTAAATATATACATATATGAATAAATTAGGGGAGATTTTAATGAAATATAATTTTAATAAAGGTGTAAACAGAATAAATACTGATGCAAGAAAATATGATGAATATAAGGCTAATTTTAATACTGATATAGATGACATAATTCCAATGTGGATTGCAGATATGGAATTTGAAACATGTGATGGAATAACAAAAGCTATACAAGAAAAGCTTCTTATAGGAAATCTTGGATATGATACACTAAATGGATATTTTGAAGCTGTAGTTAATTGGATGAAAAAAAGACATGATTTAGATATAACTACAGAGGATATTGTATATACTCCAGGAGTAGTTACAGCTATAAATATATTATTAAAAATTCTTACAAAAGAAAATGATAAGGTATTAGTACAAACACCGGTATATCATTCATTCTTTAAGGTATTAAATGAAAATAAATGTGACATAATTCAAAGTGAATTAATAAAGAAAAATAATAAATATGAAATAGACTTTGAAGATTTTGAGGAAAAAATAGCTACAGGGGTTAAAGTATTTATATTATGTAACCCACATAATCCTATAGGTAGAGTATGGACATGTGAGGAACTAGAAAGATTAGTTGAAATATGTGAGAGTTATGGGGTTTATATAATCAGTGATGAAATACATGCAGATTTAATATTTAAAGGATATAAACACAACACATTATTAAATGTGGCACCTTATTATAAAGATAAAATAATAACTTGTACGGCTCCAAGTAAAACATTTAATATAGCTGGATTATATATATCAAATATAATAATAGCTAACAATGAGCTTAGAAAACAATATACTGATTTATTTTATGCAAAGCCTAATGTACTAGGAGCACATGCTTTAATAGCTGCTTACACAAAAGGTGAAGAGTGGTTAGAAGAAATGCTAGCGTATATAGAAAATAATTATAATTATGTAGTTAACTATATAAATGAAAATATACCTAAAATAAAAGTTACTAAGCAAGAAGGAACATTCCTTACATGGTTAGACTGTAGAGAGTTGAACTTAGATGACGAACAACTTTCAAGATTCTTTATCGATGAAGCTAAAGTTATATGTAGTCAAGGTTTAGAATTCGGAAATGGTGGTAGTGGATATATGAGAATGAATATAGCGTGTCCACTAGATACATTAAAAGAAGCCTTAGATAGAATAAAGCTAGCTATAGATAATAAATAATAAAATAAGCAATACTTATAACAAAATTATGTAAATTAATAAACGTATAAGCTTCATAAAATAATATATTGTTTTTTATGAAGCTTATATTATTTTAATAGAGCAATGTACATATGAATATAGAATATAACAGTGGTTGACTAAGTTCGATATTTGTTATATTATAAGAGGAGTATGCAATAATTTAAAATGTATCAAGAAAGGAAATAAGCGAATGTTACAAGTTACTAATGTTGGACTTAGATTTGGTGATAAAGAGTTATTCAAAGATGTTAACTTAAAATTCACTAAAGGAAACTGTTACGGGATAATAGGAGCTAATGGAGCAGGAAAATCTACTTTTCTAAAAATATTAGCTGGTGATATAGAAGCAAATACAGGAAGTGTATCAATAACAGAAAAAGAAAGAATGTCTGTTCTTAGACAGGACCACTTCAAATATGAAGAAAACACTGTATTAGATGTTGTTATAATGGGACATGCTAGACTTTATGATATAATGAGAGAAAAAGACGCATTATACATGAAGGAAGACTTCTCAGAAGAAGATGGTATAAAAGCTGCTGAACTTGAAGGTGAATTTGCTGAACTTGATGGATGGGATGCAGAAACTAATGCAGAAAAATTATTAATGGGTCTTGGTATAACTAAAGACTTACACTACAAGCAAATGAAGGAATTAACAGGTGGAGATAAAGTTAAGGTATTACTTGCTCAAGCTTTATTCGGTAAGCCAGAAATACTAATAATGGACGAACCTACAAACCACTTAGACTTCCAATCAATAAATTGGTTAAACAACTTCATAATGGATTTAGAAGATTCTATAGTTATAGTTGTATCGCATGATAGACACTTCTTAAATCAAATATGTACAAATATAGTTGACGTTGACTTTGGTAAGATACAAATGTATGTTGGTAACTATGACTTCTGGTATGAGTCAAGCCAATTAGCATTACAATTAGCTAAAGACCAAAACAAGAAAGCTGAAGAAAAGATAGCTCAATTAAAAGAGTTCATCGCAAGATTCAGTTCAAATGCTTCTAAAGCAAAGCAAGCAACTTCTAGAAAGAAACAATTAGAAAAGTTAGAAGTTGAAGATATACAACCATCAAGAAGAAGATATCCATATGTTGGATTTACTCCTGAAAGAGAAATAGGAAATGAAGTTTTAGAAGTTAATAACTTAACTAAGACTGTAGATGGTGTTAAAGTTTTAGATAATGTAGCTTTCAGATTAGATAGAGACGATAAGGTAGCATTCTTAGGTGATGAGATAGCTATAACTACATTATTCAATATAATAATGGGTGAAGA
>JAFOOW010000029.1 GCA_017425305.1 Peptostreptococcaceae bacterium
ATGCTTTAGATATTGAAGGTTTCAAAGGACATCTTTATCATACATTTATGCCTAATGGAAGTATAGAAATAGAGAATCTTGAAAAACTGAATAGAGAAGAAGCAATATCAGCAGTTTATGAAATAGCTTCAAGAATATACTCTCAAAAAGAAGACATGATAGGATCAGATAGAATGAGAGAAATAGAAAGAGTTATACTTCTTCAAGCAGTTGATGCACATTGGATAGACCATATAGATGCTATGGACCAATTACGTCAAGGTATAGGTTTAAGAGCTATAGGACAACAAGATCCAGTTATAGCATATAAGATGGAAGGATTCGATATGTTTGATGCTATGACAAGTGCTATAACAGAAGATACTGTTAGATATTTATATAACTTTACAGTAGAAGAACCAATACAAAGAAAGCAAGTAATAGATGTTGATAAACTATCTTCAAATGCAGATGCTGATGCAAACAATAAGACAGTTAAAAAAGACGAAGAAGCAGGAAGAAATGATGAATGTCCTTGTGGAAGTGGTAAGAAATACAAGAAATGTTGTGGTAGATAATTTGGAGGTATAAATGCTTAATTTGCAAGAGTACAGACATAAGATGGAAGCTATGTCTGAAATTATAGAAGAATTGAGGGTTTCTCTTTGACATAGGAGAACTTATTAAGAAAATAAATTTAAATGAAGAAGAAATGAGTCAACAAGATTTCTGGAATGATAATGAAAAGGCTCAAAAAGTTCTTCAAGAAAATAAATCATTAAAAGAGACACTAGATGAGTTTAATCATCTAGAGTCTTCTTTAGAAGAAATAGATGTTTTTATAGAATTAGCTATAGAAGAAGGAGATATATCATTAGAAAAAGAAGTTGAAAAAATGATAGAAAATCTAGAAAAATCTATAGATGAATTAAAAATAAAAACACTATTAAGTGGAGAATACGATAAAAACAATGCTATATTATCTATAAATGCAGGAACAGGTGGGTTAGATGCTCAAGATTGGGCACAAATGCTACTTAGAATGTATGTAAGATGGGCAGATAGAAAAGAGTTTAAAGTATCTACACTAGATATGATCTCAGACCCAGAAGCTGGAATAAAAAGTGCGACTATACAAGTAGAAGGATTAAATGCATATGGATATTTAAAGAGTGAAAAAGGTGTTCATAGAATAGTTAGAATATCACCTTTTGATCCATCAGGAAAAAGACATACATCATTTGCTTCAATAGATGTAGTTCCAGAACTTGATGAAAGTATAGAAATAGATATAAATCCATCAGATTTAAAAATAGACACATATAGAGCTTCAGGAGCAGGAGGTCAGCATATAAATACTACTGACTCAGCAGTAAGAATAACTCATATACCTACAGGAGTAGTTGTACAGTGTCAAAACCAAAGGTCTCAACATAGTAATAAAGATACTGCAATGAGAATGTTAATGGCTAAATTAATTGAGTTAAAAGAGCTTGAACAAAAAGAAAAAATAGAAGACTTACAAGGAAAGTATTCTCAAATAACTTGGGGAAGTCAGATAAGGTCATATGTATTCCAACCATATAAGCTAGTAAAAGACCATAGAACAAATGCAGAAATGGGAAATGTAGATAGTGTTATGGATGGAAGTATAGACTTGTTTATAAATGAATATTTAAAAATGACTAAAATAAATAATTCATAATAACAGGGCTTAAGAAGAAATTTCTTAAGCCCTATTTTAGGAGGAATTAAATTGGATATAAATAAGATTTTAAAAGAGGAATTTAATTTAAGAGATTCACAAGTTGAAAATACTATAAAGCTTATAGATGAAGGAAATACTATACCATTTATAGCTAGATATAGAAAAGAAATGACAGGCGAAATGAGTGATGTTGTTCTTAGAGGGTTTTATGATAAGTTAATATACTTAAGAAATTTACAAAGTAGAAAAGATGATGTAAAAAGATTAATAGATGAACAAGGTAAATTAACTGATGAAATAGTTAAGGGAATAGAACAAACAAAAACTCTTCAAGAAGTAGAAGATATATATGCACCATTCAAACCTAAAAAGAGAACTAAAGCAACTATAGCTAAAGAAAAAGGATTAGAAAATTTAGCTTTAGCTATGTTAAGAGAAAATATAAACTTAAATGAAGAAGCAAAGAAATATGTTAACTCTGAAAAAGAAGTTAATAGTAAAGAAGATGCTATTAAAGGTGCAAAAGATATAATAGCTGAAATAATATCAGAAGATGCTAAGTTAAGAAAGTACATAAGAGATTTGGCTTTTAAAGAAGGGAAAATAATAACTAAAAATACTAAAGATGAAAAATCTGTTTATGATATGTATTACGATTATAGTGAACCAGTAAAAACTTTAGCTCCACACAGAATACTTGCTATAAATAGAGGAGAAAAAGAAGAGTTTTTAAAGGTTAAATTAGAACTAAATAATGAAAAAATAATTAACTATATATTAGATAAATATATAAACTCTAAAAACATATCTAATCAAGAAGATATAAAACAAGCTATAGAGGATGCATATAAGAGACTTATATACCCATCAATAGAAAGAGAAATAAGAAATGAATTAACAGATAGATCTCATGAAAGAGCAATTAGTGTTTTTGGACAAAATGTAAAAAGCTTATTACTTCAACCACCGGTAAAAGATAAAGCTGTAATGGGATTTGATCCTGCTTATAGAACTGGATGTAAAATCGCAGTAGTAGATAAAAATGGTAAGTTATTAGATTATACAACTGTTTATCCAACTGCTCCACAAAATGATGTTGAAGGCTCTAAGAAAATATTAAAAGCATTAATAGAAAAGCATAATGTAGATATAATTTCTATAGGTAATGGAACAGCTTCGAGAGAATCTGAACAATTCGTTTCAGAAATGTTAAAAGAAATAGAGAGAAATGTTCAATATACAATAGTAAGTGAAGCAGGAGCATCAGTATATTCTGCATCAGAATTAGCTAATGAAGAACACCCTGATATAAATGTATCTATACGGGGAGCTATATCTATAGCAAGAAGATTACAAGATCCTCTTGCAGAGTTAGTTAAGATAGATCCTAAGAGTATAGGTGTTGGACAGTATCAACATGATTTAAATAAAAAGAGATTAGAAGAAGTTTTAGGTGGAGTTGTAGAAGACTCAGTTAACTCAGTTGGAGTAGACTTAAATACAGCATCATACTCATTACTAGAACATATAGCAGGCATAAGTAAATCTATAGCTAAAAATATAATTGCATATAGAGAAGAAAATGGAGACTTTACATCCAGAGCACAAATTAAGAAGGTTAAAAGACTAGGACCTCAAGCATTTACACAATGTGCAGGGTTTATGAGAATCGCTGACTCTAAAAATCCATTAGACAACACATCAGTACATCCAGAAAGTTATGATGTTTGTAAGAAGCTCTTAGAAAGATTAGGATACTCTTTAAATAATGTGAGAGATAGAAAAATAGATGATATAGATTCTAAAGTAGAATCTATAGGAATAAATAAATTAAGTGAAGAATTAGAAGTAGGAGTTGTAACTTTAAAAGATATAATTTCTGAAATAAAGAAACCAGGTAGAGACCCTAGGGAAGAAGGAATAAAACCAGTATTAAGAACAGATGTATTAAAAATAGAAGATATACAAGAAGGAATGGTTTTAAAAGGAACAGTTAGAAATGTAGTTGATTTTGGAGCATTTGTTGATATAGGAATAAAAAATGATGGCTTAGTTCACAAGTCTCAAATGAGTAATAAATTTGTAAAAGATCCTATGACAATAGTGACAGTAGGAGATGTAATAGACGTAAAAGTAATTGGTGTTGACTTAAAAACACAAAGGGTTTCTTTAACTATGAGAGATGTTAAAGAAGTATAGGAGGTTGTAATGCTATTTATTAAAAATGGAACTATAAACACTATCACAAATGGAATAATAAATGGTGATATTCTTATAGAAAATGGAAAAATAATAGAAATAGGAAACAATATAGTAGTTCCTTTAGATGCAGAAGTAATTGATGCTCAAGGGAATTTAGTACTTCCAGGATTTATAGATGCTCATACTCACTTAGGGTTATGGGAAGATGGAATGGGATTTGAAGGAGCAGATGGAAATGAAGAAACAGATCCTATAACTCCACATTTAAATCCTATAGATGGTATAAATCCTATGGATAGAAGCTTTGAAGAAGCTAGAAATGGAGGTATAACATCTGTTTGTAGTACTCCAGGAAGTGCAAATGTTATGGGTGGACAATGTATAGCTATAAAAACTTTTGGAAGAAGAATAGATAAAATGGTTATCAAAAACCCTGTAGCATCTAAAATTGCATTTGGAGAAAACCCAAAGAGTTGTTATGGTCAAGAAGATAAAGCTCCTCAAACTAGAATGGCAATTGCAGCTATGATGAGAGAAACTTTAAAGGAAGCAGAAGAGTATCTAGATGCTTTATTGCTTCATGAAGAAGATGATGAAAATGAAAAGCCAGATTATGATATGAAAATGGAAAGCTTACTACCTGTATTAAGAAGAGATATTCCATTTAAAGTTCATGCTCATAGAGCAGATGATATATTTACAGCTATAAGAATAGGAAAAGAATTTAACCTTAAGCTTACATTAGACCATTGTACAGAAGGTCACTTAATAGTTGAAGATTTAGTTGAGGAAGGATATCCAGTAGTTGTAGGACCTTCACTTTCAGAAAGGTCTAAAATAGAATTAAGAAACTTAACATTTGATACAGCAGGAATATTATCTAATGCAGGTATGGACGTATGCTTAATGACAGACCACCCAGTTATACCAGTTCACTATTTACCTATATGTGCAGGGATAGCTGTTAAACATGGCATGAGAGAAGATAAAGCATTAGAATCTATAACTATAAATCCAGCTAAAGTTTTAGGTATATCTGATAGAGTTGGTTCCATAGAAATAGGAAAAGATGCAGATATAGTTATATGGGATAACAATCCATTAGAAATCCAAAGCAATGTTTTATATACAATAATAGATGGAAAAATAGTATATAAAAAGTAGTTATATGTATGTTAGAAATAATTGACATATGGGTACATAGCTAATAACATATAAATATAAAGGAAAATTAAATAGCACGATAGATCTTCGGGGCAGGGTGTAATTCCCTACCGGCGGTATAGCCCGCGAGCTATTTTTTTAGCATGACTTGGTTAGATTCCAAGGCCGACAGTATAGTCTGGATGAGAGAGGATTAGTATAAATGAATAAATTATATACTTTTTAGGTATTTATTTTAAATATATTCAAAAACTAAGCTCGAAGAGAATCTTCGAGCTTTTTATTTTTCCTAATTTAATTAAATTAGGAGGTATTTATAGGAATGGAAGGAAGTATGAAAAAACAAAATACAATATCTGCAACATTAATGACAAAGGTAGCAATATTATCAGCAATATCATACATACTTATGTTTATAGCACTGCCTATACCAATATTATTTCCTAACTTTTTAAAGTTAGATATATCAGATGTGCCTGCTATATTTGGAGGTATGTCACTAGGTCCTATAGCAGGATTTGCTATAGTATTTATAAAAAATTTACTACAAGCTATTACGGCATCAACAACTGCTTGGATTGGTGAAATAGCAAATATGTTAATAGGTGGATCTTATGTAATTATATTATCTATAATTTATAAAAAGAAAAAAGATATAAAAGGACTTGTAATAGGATTTATATTTGCAACTATAGCTATGGTGATAGTAGGATGCTTAACAAATTATTATATGTTATTGCCTTTTTATGCGACAGTAATGCCTATGGATGCTATAATACAAGCAGGTCATATAATAAATCCTAATGTAACTGATTTATTTAGTTTTGTAATATGGATGATAGCTCCATTTAACTTAGTTAAAGCAATTTTAATATCATTATTTACATTACCATTGTATAAAAAGATGGGACTAATATTAAAGAACAAATAAAAAATAAGGTCTATATTAGATTTAATATAGACCTTATTTTTTATAAAATATGATATATTATAAAAAACTTTGTCTACCAAAGCCTTTATAATACTAATTAGTTATAATATAATAATATCTGTTACAAAATAAATGATTGAAGAAGTTTTATTTATGGAGATGATTATAGATGGTTAAAATATATTTAGAAAATGAAGAAAAAACAAGGGAAATAGGTTCTAAACTAGGAGAATTACTAACTCCTAAAAGCGTAATTTGTTTAATTGGTGATTTAGGAGCTGGAAAAACTACTATGACTCAAAGTTTAGCAAGAGCATTAGGAGTAGATGATTATATAACTAGTCCTACTTTTACTATAGTAAATGAATATGAAGGAAAAATGCCATTATACCATTTTGATGTATATAGAATAGGTAGTAGTGAAGAAATGTATGATATAGGTTTTGATGAATATATAGATGGAGAAGGAGTTTGTATAATTGAATGGGCGAACTTAATAGAAGACATACTTCCTGATGAATATTTATATATAGAAATGAATTACAAAGAGACTGGAAGAGAAATGATATTAACTCCAAAAGGAGAAAAGTACGAAGAAATAGTTAAGGAGCTGTCTAAATAATGAAAATACTAGGAATAGATACATCTACACATTCAACAAGTGTATGTGTGATAGATGATGATAAATTTATATGCGAATATACTGTTAATACTAAAAAAACTCACTCACAAAAACTAATGGTTATGATTGAGTCTATGATAAAAGAAAGTGACTTAAGTATAAAAGATATAGATGCAATATCAATATGTATAGGACCAGGTTCTTTTACAGGTCTTAGAATATCTATGGCTACAGCTAAAGCTATAGCACAAGTAAGAAATTTACCTATAATAGCTGTTGATTCATTAGAATCATTAGCGTTTAATATGAATCATTGTGAAAAAACAATATGCTCAATACTAGATGCTCAAAA
>JAFOOW010000030.1 GCA_017425305.1 Peptostreptococcaceae bacterium
TATCATTGTTTCTTCATCTAATAATTCTGCTGGTATAACTACCTTTATAACTTTTTCTATTAAATCTCTTCTTATAGTTTCGTTGTCTACATCTTCACCGTGTTGAGTAGATATTAATACAGTATGAACTCTAACTGCTTTATTTCCATCATATTCAACTGTTACTTGAGTTTTTCCATCTGGTCTTAAGTATTCTAATTCTCCATTTTTTCTAACTTCTGTTAATCTTCTAGCTAATTTATGTGCTAATGATATTGGTAGTGGCATTAGTTCTTCTGTTTCATTGCAAGCGAAACCAAACATTATACCTTGGTCACCTGCACCTATTTTTTCTATTTCGTCATCAGTCATTTCACCACTTCTATTTTCTAGTGCTTCATCAACACCCATAGCTATATCTCCTGATTGTTCATCTATAGAAGTTATAACTGAGCATGTATCTGCATCAAATCCATACTTAGCTCTAGTATATCCTATTTCTTTAACTGTATTTCTAACAAGTTTAGGTATATCAACATATGTATTAGTACTTATTTCTCCTGCTACTAATACTAAACCTGTAGTTACTGTTGTTTCACAAGCAACTCTTGCTGTTGGATCTTTTTCTAATAATGCATCTAATATTGCATCTGATATTTGGTCACATATTTTGTCTGGATGCCCTTCTGTAACTGATTCTGATGTGAATAAATGTCTTGCCATTATATTGTCCTCCTAAGTTTTTAAATCCCTTATACCAAATATATTTCCATTACCGTTATTATGATCAATTTTTATAGATTTTAATATTAAAAAAGCCTCTTCTTTTAAGAAGAGGCTAATTATATACAAACTATAATTAACTAACCTCATCTCTCAAGATATGCATATCTTGTAGGAATTAGCACCTTTTCCATTAGGAATGGTTGCTGGGTTTCACAGGGCCTGTCCCTCCACCTCTCTTAATAAGGTAATTAAGAAATTTATTTATTTTTATATGTCTTCATTATACTGTTTAATTTAGTATTTATCAATACTTTTTCATAATTTTTTTAATTTAATCATTGTTCTTTTTTATTTATGTAATTCATATAGTTTGTTAAGGGGGGATATTCCTATGTATTTAGCTAAAGTAAACTATCAAAAAGATAATGTAGTTCAAATACTTAGTGATAGCTTAAAAGATATAATTGATGAAAATACAGTTATAGTTTGTATAGGAACAGATAGAGCTATAGGAGACTCTTTAGGTCCTTTAGTTGGAACTATGCTTAAAAACAGCAATTATAAATATCCTGTTTATGGAACTTTAGATAAGCCTATCCATGCTTTAAATATATATGAATCCCTAGATATGATAAAGAAAAAGCATCCTAATGGAAATTTTTTGGCAATAGATGCTTGTTTAGGGGCTAAGGGCAATATAGGTAATTTACAGATTAGAAAAGGTCCTATACTTCCTGGAAAAGGAGTAGGAAAGAAACTCCCTGAAATAGGTAATTATTCTATAGTTGGTATCGTGGATAAAGTAGATGAGAATAATAAATTTTCATTCAACAACGTAAGACTCAGTTTTATATTAGAGTTAGCTGAAATAGTAGCACTATCAATAATTCTATCTACTTAATCAATTTTTTAATCCTATTGATTAATCTTATTTATAAGATTTATATATTATTTCATAGCTATGAAATAATAAAAAAGCTATAAAATATAGCTCTTTTGCTTATTTTATAGCTTTTTTATTAATTTTTTATTGTATATATCTAATTAGAATTTATTTTTTCTTCTAA
>JAFOOW010000031.1 GCA_017425305.1 Peptostreptococcaceae bacterium
ATTGAAGTTATGAATGATCAAAATGATGAAAATAATGAAAATAAAAAAGAAGCCAAAGAACAAACAACTAAAGAAACAACATGGAATTTGACTAGTTTATATAAGGATAAAGCTTCTTGGAAAAAGGAATTGAAAAAGTTTAGCAAAGATATAAAAGAACTTGAGAACTATGTTGGAAAAGTAACTCAATCGGATAAACACTTATCCTATGCTTTAAAGATACAAGAAGATTTAGATAAAAGAGTAGAAAGTCTATATGCATATGTATCTTTAAATAGAGATATTAATAAAAAATCGTATGAATTTATAGATATGAGAGAAGAATTAAATAAAGTATATAGAGAATATCAACCTATATGCTCAAACTTAGAATTAGAGATATTAAAGTTATCTGATAGTAAGTTCAATGAAATGATGAAAAATAAAAATATATCAACAAAATATGGAATGTATTTAAAAGATATAAGAAGAAATAAAAAATACTATTTAGATTCAAAAGAAGAGAGTTTATTAAATAAAACAGGAAACTTAACTTCTCCAAAAGAGATATATGAACTTTTTACTAAGATGGATAAAAAATCAGAAATGAATCCATCTGAATATGCTATAGCTTTAGAAAGTGAAGATAGAGATGAAAGAAAAAAAGCTTTTGAAAATGAGTTTGTTTTATACAATGATAATATAAATATGTTGTCTGGGCTATTAACAGGTCAAGTTAAGAAAAATATATTTTACTCAGAAGTAAGAGGATATAAAAACTCTAGAGAAATGTATATGTTATCAGATGATATAGATAGTAAGGTATATGATGGATTAGTAGATACAGTAAGTAAAAACTTAGATGGTTTACACAAATATGTAAAGCTTAGAAAAGAAGTTCTTAAATTAGATAAAATATATTCTTATGATATGTATACTCCTATAGTAAATCCAACTAATGACTATATTCCTTATGAAAAAGCTCAAAGTTTAATTTACTCATCTTTGAGTCCACTTGGAAAAGAATATGGAGATGTACTTTATAAAGCATTTAATGAAAGATGGGTAGATGTTTACTCTAATGATGATAAAGTAAGTGGAGCATATTGTTTATCAGTTTATAATAATCATCCATATGTACTATTAAATTATAGTGGTAAATTAGATTCAGTATCTACCTTAGCTCATGAGTTAGGACATGCTGTTTATAGTTATATGAGTTGTAATAATCAAAATTACTCTAATGCTCATCCAAGTATATTTACTCATGAAGTAACATCAATTACTAATGAAGCATTATTATATGAAATGTTAATAAAAAATTCTACAGATGATGAACAAAAAGCTTACTATATAACGCAATATTTAGATTTAATTAAGAGTACGCTTTTCATACAAACTATGTATGCTGAGTTTGAACAACAAATACACAGTAGAGCTGAAAAAGGTGAAAACTTAAATGTGCTAGTGTTAAATGATATATGGGGAGAGTTATTACAAAAATATTATGGTAAAGATTTTACTGTAGACCAACTATCTAAAGTTGGATGGTCTAGAATTCCTCATTTTTATAATAGTTTTTATGTTTATAAGTATGCAACAGGATGTAGTGCAGCTATAGCATTCTCTCAAGATATACTTAGTAATGGGGCGGATAACTACTTACAATTTTTAAAGAAGGGTGGATCTAACTATCCACTAGAGCTTTTAAATCAAAGTGGTATAAATTTAAATGGTACTAAACCAATAGAAAAGACAACTGAAAAGTTCAATAGCTTAGTAAATGAACTAGAAAAAATAATTAAAAAATAAAGATAGAAGGAATGTTAAATTAAACAATAGAATATATAAAAAAGAAAAAGTCTTTAATACTAAGGACTTTTTCTTTTTTATATAATAAAATAAATAATTAGATATAGAATATAATTCTTAGTAAAATGTTAAATAATAAAGAGGTGATAATATGGCAAAGAGCAATAAAAATAACAGAATAATAGCACTAGCTATAGTAGGGGTACTAGTTCTTTCAAGTGTAGTTAGTGTAGTCAGTATATTTATGAGTATGTAGTTTTAACTATATACTTGATGTAGTTGATGGATCAATATCAGCTGAAGGTTTCTTAAGTATTGGGATACAATTCCTAAAAAATAAGTAAAAATGACATATAATAGTGCTTAATAGCTAAATAAAAAATATATTGTAAGTATAAAAAATAAAACTATTTTATTAAAATAGTTTTATTTTTTTATTTATTGACCAAAATATAGAAAAAATGATAATATTAAAACTAAATTGTTTACTAACATAGATAAACATTAAAAACTTTTCTTTTACACACCTTTGATTCCCAATAAAAACTATAATTAATTTATAGGTTAGGAGGGTTTTTTTGAATTTAAAAGATATAAATTTAGAAGAGTTAAATGACATGACTTTAGTTCAGTTAAAAGAACTGGCTAAGGAATTAGACATTAAATCAATAAGCAAATATAAAAAAAATGAACTGATAGATCTTATAAAAAATTATAAAGATAAAGATACTATAGATAATAAAAAAGATACTGAAGCTCAAAAACCTAAAGAAGATAAATTTGAGCATATACAGAATGATAATAGGGGTCAAAATCAAAGAAATTATAATAATTATTCTTCAAAAAACAATTACACTGTGAAGGAAGTAAATGAAGCTAAAATTGTAGATGAATTTAATACATCTAAAGATGATGAAGTAATGGGAGTACTAGAAATATTGCCAGATGGATTTGGATTCTTAAGAGGTCCTAACTATTTATCTACAGAACAAGATGTATATGTTTCACCATCACAGATAAGAAGATTTAATATGAAAACAGGGGATAAAGTAAAGGGAATAACAAGACATCCTAAAAGTGGAGAAAAGTTCAGAGCATTATTATATGTTCAAAAAATAAATGATGAAAATCCAGAAACAGCTACTAAAAGAAGAGCCTTTGAAACTCTTACACCTATATATCCAGAGGAAAGATTAACTTTAGAAAAGTCACAAAGTGAAATCTCAACAAGATTAATAGACCTTATGGCACCTATAGGAAAAGGTCAAAGAGGATTAATAGTTGCACCGCCAAAAGCAGGTAAAACAATGTTATTAAAGAGTGTAGCTAATAGTATTGTTAAGAATCATCCAAATGTAGAATTAATAGTACTTTTAATAGATGAAAGACCTGAAGAGGTTACTGATATGCAAGAGTCTATAGAAGGGGATGTAATATACTCTACATTTGATCAAGTTTCTAGCCATCACGTAAAAGTAGCAGAAATGGTACTTAACAGAGCTCAAAGATTAGTTGAACATGGAAAAGATGTAGTAATACTATTAGATAGTATAACTAGACTAGCTAGAGCTTATAACTTAAGTATATCTCCTACAGGTAGAACTTTATCTGGAGGACTTGATCCAGGTGCATTACATGGTCCTAAAAAATTCTTTGGAGCAGCAAGAAATATAAGACAAGGTGGTTCTTTAACTATATTAGCAACAGCTTTAGTTGAAACTGGTTCTAGAATGGATGATGTAATATTTGAAGAATTCAAGGGAACTGGTAATATGGAATTACATTTAGATAGAAAGCTTGCAGAAAAGAGAGTTTATCCAGCTGTAGATATATATAAGTCTGGAACAAGAAGAGAGGATTTATTACTTACAGAAGAAGAGAAATATGCTCTTTGGAAGTTAAGAAAAGAAATGAGCAACAATTCTGTTTACGAAGTTACTGACAAAGTGTTAGAATTACTAAAGAGAACAAAAGATAATAGTACTTTTGTAAAGTATGTAAAAGAGACATTAAACTAATTAGAAAAGTACTTGTACCTAAAATAATCTTGTGTTATAATGATGTAGTTGAATTATGAAAAACGAAAAGTTAATATAATTAATTTTGAAAAGTAAGGAGAAGAGGTGACAATTATGCAAAAAGATATACAACCAAAATACGAAGCAGTTGAAGTACGTTGTGCATGTGGAAACACATTTACAGCTGGATCAACTAAAGATGAAATAAAAGTTGAAATATGTTCAGAGTGCCATCCTTTCTATACTGGAAAGCAAAAGAATATAGAAGCTGGTGGAAGAATAGACAAGTTCAAGAAGAGATTCAAAATGGACTAATTATAAATACGGAGTTGGGTTGCCAACTCCTATTTTATTTATAGGATATATACAGGAGGGGCCGATATGTATAGACCAATAAACCATGGATATATAGAAGTTGTTATAGGACCTATGTATAGTGGTAAAAGCGAAGAGCTTATAAGAAGACTAAAAAGAGCTAAAATAGCAAAACAAAATGTTGTAGTATTTAAGCCAGGAATAGACGATAGATATAGCAAAGAAGATGTAGTATCTCATAGTGGATATGCAATAAATGCTGTAGCAATACAAAAGTCATCTCAAATATATGATTATATCCAAAATGATACACAAGTTGTAGGTATAGATGAGGTTCAGTTCTTTGATGATGAAATTGTTGATATAGCTATAGACTTAGCTAATAAAGGTATAAGAGTTATAGCAGCTGGACTAGATATGGACTTTAAGGGAGAACCATTTGGACCAACTCCTAGATTACTTGCTGTAGCTGAGTTTGTTGATAAGATACAAGCTATTTGTTCAGTATGTGGACAACCAGCAACAAGATCTCAAAGATTAATAGATGGAAAACCAGCTAAATATGATGCACCTATAATACAAGTAGGGGCTGTTGAAAGCTATGAAGCTAGATGCAGAAAGTGTCATGTAGTGGGAGAATAATTTTG
>JAFOOW010000032.1 GCA_017425305.1 Peptostreptococcaceae bacterium
AGCTTGTATAGTTTTTATTCTACACATTTCAAATTTTATAACTTTAGATTTTTCTAAATTATGTACAAATTCAATTATTCTAGTTTTTATATTTTGCATTAAATCATTATACTCTATATTTTTATTATCTATTATAGAGTGTATAAGTGTATTATAAATTAAACTTCCTAATATATATTCACTTAAGTACTCTTCTTTTTTATTGTATAAAGTATAGTTTTTTATAGTTTTTAAAACTTCATCTTCACTTCTCTGTATATTGGTATTTGAAATAATAATAGGTAATAATATATTAATTATATTTAAATCATTAATTTTTTCTCCATAAAACTTATAGTATATTAACTCGTCTCTCAGTCTATTATCATCTATTTTTACACATCTTTGCTTTGCATCATCCACCAAAGACTTAGTTATTACTATTAACATATCTTTTATATACTTATCTTTTATATCAAATGCATTTAAATAGGATTTTTTTAATATCTCATCTTTCATGAATATTACCTTTCCTTAAAATATACACTATTATATATTTTTATCATTTCAATAATTTAGTATACTTTCTAAAAAAAATAGGCAGCTATAAGCTGCCGTGAATGTAGGGGGGAGTAGAATATTTTTAATCTATCCTACTACCTTATATATATCTCTTTTACTTTTCATCAGCTCTTCTACTGAGCTATTTCTTACTATAATTATACAGTATCAGAAATTTAGATGTAAAGTATTAATTTTCGACAAACGGCCTTGCCTATATTACATTCTTTCTGGTGCTCCCATACCTAATAATGCAAGTGCATTTTCTATAGTTTGTCTTGTTGCAGCAACTAATGCTATTCTAGCTTTTCTAAGTTCTGCATCTTCAACTAATATAGGATTTTCATGGTAGAACTTATTGAATGCTTGAGCTAAATCTAGAACAAATCTTGTTACTATATGTGGCTCATTTTTTCTTAAAGCTACTAGTATTTGCTTATTAAATGATGCTATTAATTTTAAAACTTCCGCACTATCAGCATCAGATATTAAGTTATAATCTATATCAGTGCTTACTTCTTCATTAGCTTTTCTTAAAACAGAACAACATCTAGCATGTGTATATTGAACATATGGACCTGTTTCACCTTCAAAGCTTAATGTTCTTTCCCAAGAGAAAGTATAATCTTTTATTCTACTGTTAGATAATTCTTGGAATACAACTGCTCCAACCCCAACTTGCTTAGCTATTTCTTCTACATTTTGAGCATTAGGATTTTTCTCTAACATTGTTTCTTTTGTTTTTTCTATAGCTTGTCTTAAAACATCTTCTAAGAATACAACTCTACCTTTTCTAGTAGACATAGTTCCTTCTTCTAATGCAACCATTCCGAAAGGTACATGTATCATATCTTTAGCCCATTCAAATCCAACAAGTTCTAAAACTTTGAATAATTGTTGGAAGTGTAAGCTTTGTTGAGAACCAACTACATATATACATTTTTCAAAGTTATAGTTTTCTTTTCTGTATAATGCAGCTGCTAAGTCTCTAGTCATGTATAAAGTAGATCCATCATTCTTAGTTATAAGAGCTGGTGGCATATTATAAGCTTCTAAGTCTACTATATTAGTTCCTTGAGATTCTTCTAATAATCCTTTATCTTTTATTATATCTATAACTCTATCCATTTTGTCAGAGTAGAAACTTTCTCCATTGTATGAATCAAATTCTATATCTAATAAGTCATAAACTCTAGCAAATTCCTTTAAACTTTCATCTCTAAACCATTGCCATAATTCTTTAGCTTCTTTGTCCCCATTTTCTAACTTTGTGAACCAAGCTCTTGCTTCATCTTCCATTTCTGGATGCTTTTCAGCTTCATCATGGAATTGTATGTATAGTTTTAATAATTCAGGTATTGGATTAGCTTCTACAGCTTCTTTGCTTCCCCATAACTTGAATGCAACTATTAATTTACCAAATTGAGTTCCATAATCTCCAAGGTGGTTAACTCTTACAGTTTCATATCCTTGAGAATCATATATTTTATATAATGCATTACCTATAACAGTAGTTCTTATATGTCCTATATGGAATGGCTTTGCTATATTAGGAGAAGAGAAATCTATTACTACAGTTTTATCTTTTCCTAAATCACTGTGACCGTACTTTTTACCTTTAGTTAAAACATCATTTATTACTGTTTTAGCTAATTGAGATTTGTTAACGAAAAAGTTAACATATCCACCAGCAGGTTCTACTTTAGATACAGCACCTTCTACTGCTATATTTTCAGCTAAGTCTGATGCTATCATGTTTGGAGCTTTTCTAAATACCTTAGCTAATTTAAAGCAAGGGAAAGCATAATCTCCCATATCACTATTTGGTGGTATTTCTATAAGTTCTACTATTTCTTCTAATGTTAAGTCTTCTATTTTAGACTTTAATGCTTGTGCTACTTCTATTTTAAAATCTTGCATATTCAGTCTCCTTCCTTTTTTCATAACACTTTATGATAAAACAAATTTAAACTTTTTTCAAGTCTATGTCTATCCTTCAAAGTCTTTCTCACTTAGTATTTTTAGTCCTTCTTTTTTAAGTATTTCTGCTGTAATACCCATTCCATCTATCTTAACTCCAGAGAAGCTACCATCATATATTTGCTTACTTCCACATGATGGGCTTCCTTCTTTCAAAATAGCTTCTGTACAATTATACATCCTAGCTATCTTTAGAGCTTCATCTGCTCCCTTTATAAAGTTTTCAGTTACATCGATTCCTTCTTTACTCATAACTTTACGAATATCCGAATCATTATTAATAATTTCGCTAGGTATTCTTGGTGTACTTAGTCCACCTAGTTGTTCTGGGCATACTATTATAAATTGCTTTCCTTTTAAATATTCTCGTATTTTTTCACTTTTATTATTATCGCCATTATATTTACAGTTTATTCCAAGTAAGCAAGCTGATACTAGTATCATTTACACATCCCCTTATTATTTTAAAGTTACTATAGTAACTCCCATTCCACCTTCACCATATTGTCCTGGTCTTTGAGATTTTACATGTTTATGTTTTTTAAGTATTTCTTGTATTCCATTTTTTAATACTCCAGTTCCTATACCATGTATTACAGTAACTGTTTCAAGTCCTGCTACACATGCATCATCTAAGTACTTATCTACTTCCATCATAGCTTCTTCTAAATTCATACCTCTTAAATCAACTTCACTCTTAACTCTTCCTGATTTTGACTTAATTATATTTCTAGTAGATTTTGTAACTGTAGATTTTGGATCTTTTTTAGCTTTTTCTAAAGATTTATATGGTAGAGTCATTTTCATGATTCCTATTTGTACTACAGCTTCTTTTTTATTGTTATCTACAGATACTACTGTTCCTTGTTGATTCAAAGTTATAACTTTAACTTCTTCTCCAGCTTTTAACTCTTTAAGTTCTTTAGATGCTACCTTCGGAACTATCATATTTTTAACACTTGGTTGTAATGCACCCATAGAGTTTGCTATTTCTTTTCTTAATTCTTCTATTTTTCTACTCTTTTCTTTAGATGCATTTTCTTGCTCAAGCTTTCTTAATTCCTTTATTACGTACTCAGTTTCTTCTTTAGCTTGTCTAGTTATTCTAAAGGCTTCTTGTCTTGCTTCTTCTAACATTCTTTCTCTTTGAGCATGTATTTTTTCTAACTTTGCATCATATTCTTCTTTTAGAGCTTGAATTTCTTTTCTTAATCTAGTAGCTTCTTCTTTTTCTTCCAATGCTTCAACTCTAGATTTTTCAAGACTATGTATTACATCCTCTACAGCTATACTATCTGTGTCTATAAATTCCCTAGCTCTATCTATAACATAATCACTTAGCCCTAATCTTTTTGATATAGCAAATGCATTAGATTTTCCTGGTACACCTATAAATAATCTGTATGTTGGTGTTAAAGTCTCTAAGTCAAACTCTACCGATGCATTTTCTACTCCATCTTTTGTTAATGCATAATTTTTTATTTCACTGTAGTGTGTTGTAGCTATACACTTAGCTCCTGCCATATGCACATCTTCTAAAATAGCAATAGCTAATGCAGCTCCTTCTTCAGGATCTGTACCCGCACCTAATTCATCAAATATAACTAATGAATCTTCAGTAACTTCTTTTAATATAGATACTATGTTAGTCATATGAGATGAGAATGTAGATAAACTCTGTTCTATACTTTGCTCATCTCCAATATCTGCAAAGATATTGTCATAAACACACATACTAGTTCCATAATCAGCTGGTATATGTAATCCACTCTGTATCATTAATGCAAATAATCCTACTGTTTTTATAGTTACAGTTTTACCACCTGTATTAGGACCTGTTATAACTAAGGTATGGAATTCCTCTCCTAGCTTTATATCATTTCCTACTACAGAATTTTTATCTAATAATGGATGTCTACCATTTTTTATATTAATATTCTTTTCTTCATTTAATCTAGGTTCTATACCTCTCATTTGAAGTGATAATTTACCCTTTGCAAATGCAAAATCTATTTTACCTAATATTTCTTGGTTAGAA
>JAFOOW010000033.1 GCA_017425305.1 Peptostreptococcaceae bacterium
AGTTCTAAGTAAGAAAGACATATGTCCTCCACACCCTAAAACTTGTCCAACATCATAACATATACTTCTTACATAAGTACCTTTTGAGCACTTAACATAAAACATAACTTTATTATCTTTATAAGATAATATTTCTAGTTTCTTTATATTCACATCTCTATACTTTAATTCTATTTCATCAGATCTACCACTTCTAACTAAGTCACACATTCTTTTACCATTTATTTTAAGTGCAGAATACATAGGTGGAAGTTGCTTTATTTCTCCTCTTTGGCTATCAAAAGCTTTTTCTAACTCGTCTAAGGATACATTAAAATCTTCACATTTTTCTAAGATTTCTCCTGAAGAGTCATATGTATCTGTAGTTATACCTAAAGTTAATTCACATATGTATCCTTTATCTTTATTTAGTATAAGTTCACTAACCTTTGTAGCTTTTCCTATACATATAGGTAGTACCCCTGATGCATCTGGATCAAGGGTACCTGTGTGACCAACTTTTTTTATATTTAAAATTTTTCTAACTCTACTTACAACATCATGAGATGTCATTCCTGTAGGCTTTAATATATTTACTATTTTATTCATATAATCACCTTAAATATGTTTTAAAACTTCGTCAATCACCATTTTTTTAGCATTTTCTATAGTGTCTTTTATAGTACATCCTGAAGCTCTTACATGACCTCCACCACCGAAAGTTGTTGCTATAGCTCCAACATTTACATAGTTTTTAGATCTAAAACTTACTTTTATTTCATTTTTAGATTTCTCTTTGAATAAAAGTCCAACCTCAACACCTTCTATATCTCTAGTGTATGAAGTTACTCCATCTGAATCATTAAATGAAACTCCATTTCTTTCTAACATTTCTGTTGTTAGATTTATACTAGCTACTTTTCCATTTATTATATCTAAAGTATTTAATGCTTCACCTAATAATTTATAGAAATTATATGGATTACTTTGGAATACGTTTTGAATAATAAAATCTCTCTTAGCTCCTATTGATATTAAGTCATGAGCCATTAAGAAACTACTTGGATTGGCACTTGAATAACAGAAGTTTCCTGTATCAGTTACAAGTCCAGTATATAAGCATGTAGCTATTTGTTCATTTATTAATTGCTCACCTAAGAATTCAGAGTATTCCTTAAGTAAGTTGTATACTAATTCACAAGTTGATGATTCTTTTGGATTTATATAGTTTAAATCTCCGAAGCTATCATTACTTGCATGATGATCTATACATATTAGTGTTTTTGTAGATTCTATTATATCATCACTAACACATATTCTTCCTTTATCTCCACAGTCTAAAGTTATTAATACAAAGTCACTTAAATTAACATCTACTTCATGTGATTTTAATATATTAACATCTTTAACTAAGAAGTTTAAATTAAGAGGAGTAGTATCATCTAAAACATATAATACATTTTTGCCTAAGCTTTTTAATGCATAATACATTCCTAAAGTAGACCCTATATTGTCTCCATCAGGGCTATAATGAGAGGTAACAATAAAATTGTTACCTTCATTTATAGTTTCTATGATATTTTTAATATCTCTTTTCATAAACTATTCTCCTTGAGTTTCGTCTTCAAAGTCGTATTTTTTACCTTTTTGACTATCCTCATTTACTTTCTTTATAAGACTTTCCATATACATTCCTTTTTCTATAGAATCGTCTAATTTAAAGATTATTTCTGGAGTATGTCTAAGCTTTACACTTCTTCCTACTTCTTTTCTTATATATCCGCAAGCACTCTTAAGACCTTTCATGCTTGATTCTTTATCTCCACCTAATATACTTACGTATACGTAAGCATAGCTTAAGTCACTAGTTACTTCAACATCAGTAACACTTACCATAGAGTTTATTCTATAGTCTTTTATTCCACTTATAAGCATTGTACTTATAACTTTTCTTATTTCTTCTGCTATCCTTTGTGTTCTACTGTATGATGCCATAATATCGACCTCTTTTTATACTTATTTTAGTTTTCTTTCAACTTCTTTAGTTATATAAGCTTCTATTATATCGCCTTCTTTTATATCATTGAAGTTAGTGAATGTTATACCACACTCATATCCGTGGTTAACTTCTTTAGCGTCATCTTTGAATCTCTTTAATGCCGCTATTTCACCTTCATGTATTATGAAGCCATCTCTAACTATTCTTACTTTACCATTTCTAAATATCTTTCCGCTTAATACGTAACATCCTGCTACTGTACCAACACCAGATATCTTGAATGTATTTCTTACTTCAGCTTTTCCTGTATCTTCATCTACATAGTCAGGATCTAACATACCTGTCATAGCAGCTTGTACATCTTCTATAGCTTTGTATATTATTGTATAAGTTCTTATATCAACTTCTTCTTTCTTAGCCATAACTTCTGCAGTAGCAACTGGTCTTACGCTGAATCCTATTATTATAGCGTTAGATGCTCTAGCAAGCATAACGTCTGATTCATTTATTGCACCAACACCACTGTGTATAACTCTAACAGCTACTTCTTCATTTGATAATTTTTCCATAGCTTGCTTAACAGCTTGAACAGAACCTTGAACATCTGCCTTAACTACTAAGTTTAATTCCTTAACTTCTGCATCACCCATTTGGCTGAAGAATTCGTCAAGAGTTACTCTTTGATTAGAGTTTAACATTTCTTCTCTAGCTATTTGTTGTCTCTTTTCAGCTACAGCTCTAGCTACTTTATCGTTAGCAACTGCTACGAATTGATCTCCACCTTGTGGAACTTCTGATAAACCTAATATTTCAACAGCAGTAGATGGTCCTGCAACCTTAACTCTTCTACCTTTATCGTTTATCATCGCTCTTACTTTACCACTTGCAGTTCCTGCAACTATAGGATCTCCAACCTTTAAAGTTCCTCCTTGTACAAGTACTGTAGCAACTGGTCCTCTTCCTTTATCAAGTTGAGCTTCTATAACTGTACCTATAGCTCTCTTGTTAGGATTAGCTTTTAATTCTTCTACTTCAGCAACTAATAATATCATTTCTAGTAATGTATCTATATTAGTTTTTTGTCTTGCTGATACTGGAACTGATATTACATCTCCACCCCAGTCTTCAACTAATAATCCTTGATCTGCTAATTCTTGCTTAACTCTATCTACATTAGCAGCAGGCTTATCTATTTTGTTTATAGCAACTATTATTGGAACTTCTGCAGCTTTTGCATGGTTTATAGCTTCTATTGTTTGAGGCATTATACCGTCATCTGCAGCAACAACTAATATTGCCATATCAGTTACTTGTGCTCCTCTAGCTCTCATAGATGTGAAAGCTTCGTGTCCTGGTGTATCTAAGAATACTATTTTTTCATCGTTTATAGTAACTTCAGATGCCCCTATATGTTGAGTTATTCCACCAGCTTCTTTGTTTGTTATGTTAGTTGATCTTATAGCATCTAATAAAGATGTTTTACCGTGGTCAACGTGTCCCATAACTGTAACAACTGGAGGTCTTTTTACTAAATCTTCTTCTCTATCTTCTTCTATATCCATTAATGCTTCTATTTCTTCTTCAGCATTATCACTAGAAGATGCTCCACCTTCTACTAATTCAAATCCGTAGTCTTTTGCTACTAATGAACCTATTTCAAATGTTATTTCTTGGTTTATAGATGCCATAGTCCCCATTTTCATAAGCTTCATTATTATTTCTGTAGCTGGCTTTTCAAGTGCATTAGCTAACTCTTGAACAGTTAACTTTCCTTCAAAAGATACAGTTGGAAGTCCACTTCCTGCTGCAACTTCATCAGCTAATAGCTCCATAGCCATTTCTGCATCATCTGCACTTAATTCATCATTTTTATTACTTACATTTATATCTATTTCACCTAACTTAGCTATAAGCTCTTCGTTAGACATTCCTAATTTTTCTGCTAATTGGTATACTCTTGTTGAC
>JAFOOW010000034.1 GCA_017425305.1 Peptostreptococcaceae bacterium
GCTATCATTATCTGAATATCTGGCTTGGTTGTTTGTTTAATTCTTGAAAGAATTATATATAATAATTAACCTACTGTTTAATTTTCAAAGTTCTTTTCGTTTTGTCCGTTTCTCAAGGACAAGTAATACTTTACCACCTATTCTATTTATCGTCAACACTTTTTTAAAAACTTTTTTTATTTTTTTAATTATTTTTTATATTTTACTTTATTTAAAAAAGTAATTCACATATTATCAACACTTTAATCCACATTATTAAGATTTATTAACTTGTTAAAATCAATACATATACTGAATTATCCACATTATTCACAAGTTTTATACTCATTTTGTGTATATATTTTATAAATTTTAAAATTTAATTATATTTTATTTAAAACATAAAAATAAACATAGGATTATTGTATTATCCTATGTTTATTTTTATATTATTTAGCAATATATAAATCTTTTATCATATACTCTTCATAAAAATATATTCTTTTATTTTCTAAACTCTTCTTTACATCTATTATTCTTTGATTACTTGATCCTCTAAATTTTAAAGTTATATCCTTTTTAGCTTCCATAAATCTACCATCTACTAAAACATCAATATTTCTTAACAGATTTATATTACTAAAATAGTTAGGATTTTTTTTATCTATTAATTCCTCAAAGGTATATCCTGTATATGCCCAAACATCCAAATTAAGCTTCTTAGATTCTTTAGCTATATCTAACAAAGCTTCTGATTGCATAAATGGTTCTCCTCCAGATAAAGTTATACCTCTATGTAATCTTAGCTTCTTTATTTTTGATATTATTTCTTGTGAATCTATTTCATAACCTCCACATGTATCATGTGTTTGTGGATTATGACATCCCTTACAGTTATGATTACATCCTTGTGTCCAAATAACAGCTCTTAATCCAGGTCCATCAACTATACTATCATATGTTATAGGTGATGCTAATCTTATGTTCATACACATTATCCCCCTATACTTAATTATGCTTTACCCTGTCTTTAACTTCTGCCTTCTTAGCATTGTTAAATCTATCTACTGTACCTACTAAATACCCTGTTATTCTTCTTATTCTTTCAAAGCCAACATTACCATCAGCTTCTTTTCTTCCACAAGATGGACATATATCACCTTCTATTATTCCTGAGTATCCACATACAGGATCTCTATCTATAGGATGATTTATACTACCATATCCTATACCTAATTCTTTCATAGCTCTTATTATAGTTTCAAAAGCTTCTAAGTTATTAGACGGACTACCATCTAATTCTATATAAGTTATATGTCCTGCATTAGTTAACTCATGGTAAGGAGCCTCTATTTCAATCTTATTAAATGAACTAGTTTTATAGTATACAGGCACATGGAATGAGTTTGTATAATAATCTTTATCTGTTACTCCATCTATTATTCCATAAGTCTTTTTATCTATATTAGTAAATCTTCCTGATAATCCTTCTGCTGGTGTTGCTATTAATGAGAAGTTTAATCCATAGCTCTTAGTTGCTTCATCCATTCTATTTCTCATATGAGTTATAATTTTAATACCTAATTCTTGAGCTTCTTCACTTTCTCCATGATGTTTACCTATAAGAGCTTTTAAACATTCAGCTAGTCCTATAAATCCTACTGTTAAAGTACCTTGTTTTATAGCTTCTTTTAATTCATCATTAGGAGATAATCCTTCAGAACCATACCACACATTTTGTCCCATCAAGAACGGAAAGTTTTTAATCTTCTTATTTCCTTGAACTTCAAATCTTTCAAGTAACTGTTCTATAACTAAATCTATCTTTTCATCTAAGTCTTTAAAGAACCCCTCTATATTTAATGCTTGTCCATTAATAGATCCATATTTAATACCTAATCTAGGTAAGTTTATAGTAGTAAATGATAAGTTACCTCTTCCACTTACTATTTCTTCTCCACATACATTACC
>JAFOOW010000035.1 GCA_017425305.1 Peptostreptococcaceae bacterium
TAAAGATTATGTGGTTATTATAGCAAAGAGGATACACCTGTTCCCATTCCGAACACAGAAGTTAAGCTCTTTAGCGCCGATGGTACTTGGTGGGAAGCTGCCTGGGAGAGTAGGACGTAGCCGCGTAATCTTTTTTATTTTATAATCAAATGGGATAGTAGTCTTTTAAAACTACTATCCTTTTTGTTTTACGTGAAACATGTACTATTTATAATTTCCACTACATAAAAAATACCACTCATATTGATTTATGTCCTAAGCATATAAATTATTAAAATAATATAAGGTAGGTGCTTAATTATGAAGGTATATGATAGTAACATGTTAAGAAATATCTCTATATTAGGTCATAGTGGATGTGGAAAGACTAACTTAATTGAAGCTATAGCTTATACTACTAAGCTTACTAATAAAATACCTAAGCTATCAGATAAAGTTAATATGACTTATAATATGAGTCTAACACCTGTAGAGTATAATGGTTATAAATTTAACTTATTAGATACACCAGGATATTTTGACTTTAATGGAGAAGTTATATCCACTATGATGGCAAGTGATGCAGCAGTAATTGTTTTAGATGCAACTACTAGCATTCAAGTAGGAACAGAAAAATCTTTTGAATTAACAGGAGAATCTATACCTAAACTTATATTTATCAATAAAATAGATAGTGAAAAAGCTAACTATAAAGAACTTATAGAAGAGTTAAGAGAGAAATATAGTAATAAAATAGTACCTATGTATATACCTATTTATGAAGGAGATAAATTTAAAGCAATACATAATATTTTAAATGATACATCTAATTTATCTGCTGAATTTGAAGAAGAAGCACAAAATACTAAAGCAATGCTTATGGAACTTATAGCGGAAACAGATGATGAACTTTTAGATAAATATTTTAGTGGAGAAGAATTAACTAAAGAAGAGATACAAAAAGGAATAACGATAGGAATACAAAATGGAGACATAATACCTGTTATATGTGGATCTACTATAAGTAATATAGGAAGTGAAGAAATTTTAAGTATAATAGGAGATTTCTTAGAGCCTAAGTATACTGATAATAATAAAGATTTTAAAGGCATAGTATTTAAAACTATGGTGGACCCTTTCATAGGTAAAATGTCTTATATCAAAGTACTTGAAGGTAAAGTAACTAAGGATATAGATTTATACAACTTAACTAAAACATGCAAAGAAAAAATATATAATATATATACATCTAAAAATAATGAGTTAGTAGAGCTTAAAGAGGCTAATGCTGGTGATATAATAGTTGTAACTAAAGTAAATTCACTTCAAACAGGAGATACAATATCTATAAATCAAAATAATAAAATTACTGAAACTATAAATCTACCTAAACCACAAATATATTATTCTATAAAATCTAAGAATAAGGGTGATGAAGATAAAATAAGCTTAGCTCTAAATAAAATATCTGAAGAAGATCCTACTATAGTTTGGTATAGAAATTCAGAAACTAAACAAGTTTTAATTGGTGGTCAAGGAGAGCTTCATATAAATATAGCTAAAAATAAGATGAAAGAAAAATTTGGAGCAGATGTAGATTTATCAGATTTAAAAGTAGCATATAGAGAAACTATAAAGTCTAAATCAGATGTTCAAGGAAAACATAAAAAACAATCTGGTGGCCATGGACAATATGGAGATGTAAAGATTAGATTTGAAAGATGTGAAGAAGATTTTATTTTTGAAGAAGATATATTCGGAGGATCTGTTCCTAAACAATATATACCAGCAGTAGAAAAAGGTATAAAAGATGCTATGGTAAAAGGAGTGCTTGCAGGATATCCAGTTACCAATATAAAAGCTACTTTATATGATGGATCATATCATGATGTTGATTCTTCAGAAATGGCATTTAAATTAGCAGCAAATATAGCTTTTAAGAAAGGTATGGAGCAAGCACAACCTATATTATTAGAACCTATAATGAAGTTAACTATTACAGTTCCAGAAGAATACATGGGAGATGTAATGGGAGATATAAATAAAAAGAGAGGTAAAATACTTGGAATGGAGCCAACAGATAATGGAAAGCAAGTAATATATGCTCAAGCTCCTCAAGCAGAAACATTTAAATATGCAATAGATTTAAGAGCAATGACTCAAGGCAGAGGTAATTTTGAAATGGAATTAGAAAAATATGAAGAAGTTCCTCAAAACTTAGCTCAAAAGATAATAATGGACTTAAAAGATAATTAGAATCTAAAAGATTCTAGGTATATACCTAGAGTCTTTTATTTTAAACATATAGAACTTTAAATATTATAGATGCATAGTATTATTATAAAAAACATTCAAGTAGGGCTAAAAATCAAGGGGTGAGAGTATGTATTTTAGTAGACTTACTGATAGAGCAAAAAAAGCTATAGATTTAGCTATAGATTCTGCCAAGGAATTAGGCCATGATATTATGGGTAGTGAACATATATTGTTAGGACTTATTAAAGAGAAGGATGGTATAGCTGCAAAAGCATTGATAGATTTAGGCATAACGGAAAATATAATAACAGAAGCTATAATAGAAATAGAAGGAAAAGAAGATAAAAAAGTAGATGAAATATTAATAAGTCCTAGAGGTAAGAAAATTTTAGAACTATCAACTATTATTGCTAATAAAGTAGATAGTATATATATAGGAACAGAGCATATACTTCTTGCTATTATTGAAGAAGGTGAAAGTGTAGCATATAGAATATTATATGGAAAAAGAGTAGATGAAAAACTGTTAGGTCAATCAATAATAGATTTAATAGGTATTAATTATAAATCAAATAAAGAAGTCGATAAAAAAGAAATTCAAGAATACAAAAAGAAAGTTAAGTTAAATGTACCTACTTTAAATAAGTATGGTAAGAATTTAACTCAATATAATATGGATGATAAAATAGACCCTGTTATAGGTAGAGAAAAGGAAATACAAAGAATTATCCAAATACTCAGTAGAAGAACAAAAAATAATCCTATTTTAATAGGAGATCCTGGAGTAGGAAAAACTGCTATAGCAGAAGGTTTAGCTGCTAAAATAGAATCTGATGATGTACCAGAGTCTTTAAAGGGAAGAGTATTATATACGTTAGATATAGGTTCTATGTTAGCTGGAGCAAAATATAGAGGTGAGTTTGAAGAAAGAATAACAAAGGTTATAAATGAGGTAGTTGATAATCCAGAAGTACTGTTATTTATAGATGAAATACACACTATTGTTGGTGCTGGAGCTACAGGGGAAAATACGATGGATGCATCGAATATATTAAAACCAGCTTTATCAAGAGGTGATATACAAATTGTTGGAGCAACAACTATAGATGAATATAGAAAACATATAGAGAAAGATACAGCATTAGAAAGAAGATTGCAACCAATTTTAGTAGAAGAGCCTACAAAAGAAGATACTCTTAGAATATTACTAGGATTAAGAGAAAAATATGAACAACATCATAATGTAAGTATAACTGATGATGCGTTAAAATCATCAATAGAATTATCAAGTAGATATATAACAGATAGATACTTACCAGATAAAGCTATAGATGTAATAGACGAAGCAGCATCTAGAGTAAGAATAAAATGTACAAATAATTATAAAGACTATAGAGTAGTAAATAGTGAAGTGATAGCTGAAGTAGTAGGGCTATGGACTGGAATTCCTGTTAGCAAAATATTAAAAGATGAAGCAGATAAACTACTTAAATTAGAAGAAATACTACATGCTAGAGTTGTTGGTCAAGACCAAGCAGTAAAATCTATAGCTAAAGCAATAAGACGTTCAAGAGCAGGATTAAAAGACCCTAGCAGACCTATAGGTTCATTTTTATTCTTAGGACCTACAGGAGTAGGTAAAACAGAGTTATCAAAAGCATTAGCAGAATTTCAATTTGGAGATGAAAATCAAATAATAAGAATAGATATGTCGGAGTATATGGAAAAACATTCAGTATCAAGATTAATAGGTTCTCCTCCAGGATATGTAGGTCATGATGAGGGTGGTCAATTAACAGAGAGAGTAAAAAGAAATCCTTATTCAGTCATATTATTTGATGAAATCGAAAAAGCACATAATGATGTTTTTAATATATTATTACAAATATTAGATGATGGAAGACTAACAGATTCTAAAGGAAGAACTGTAGATTTTAAAAATACAATAATAATTATGACATCAAATCTTGGAGCAACAAAAACTACTAAACAAAAGAACTTAGGATTTAGTAAAAACATATCTATAGATGATATAGAAAAAACTAATTATGAAAAAATGAGAGATAATATAATGCTTGAATTAAAGAATAACTTCAAACCAGAGTTCTTAAATAGAATAGATGACACTATAGTATTCCATTCTTTAAATCATGAAAATTTATCTGAAATAGTAAAAATTCTATCAAAGAGATTAATAGAAAGACTAAAGGCAATGAATATAGATTTAGATATAAGTGATGAAGCAACTATATTTATATCTGAAGTTGGTCTTGAATTAGAATATGGAGCTAGACCTTTAAAGAGAGCTATACAAAAAGAACTAGAAGATACTTTATCAGAAGAAATACTAAGAGGTAATATAAAGAGTGGAGATTGTATAGTTGCTAAGGTTAAAGATAGAAAAATAATATTTGAAAAAATTAATAATTAATATTAATTTCAAAAGGAGTTTATATAAACTCCTTTTTATTTTCATATTCATATTATATATTTAAGTATAGTTACTAATTTATAAAGTCAACATAATTAACATATTAATTAACTTATATGTTAAAATTATTTATATAATATAAATGTGCGTAAGGGTGATTTTATAATGGCAAAGATAAAGACTAAATATGTATGTCAAGAATGTGGATATGAAAATAGTAAATGGTTAGGTAAGTGTCCGGAGTGTAATAAGTGGAATAGCTTTGTAGAAGAAATAGAAGATAGAAGTGCAAAAGCTAAGAAAGAAGTATTTGTTATAGAAAAATCTGGATCAAGGCCATTAAGTATAAACTCAATAGAAACAATAAAAGAACAAAGATTCTCAACTTGTATAAATGAATTAGATAGAGTTTTAGGTGGAGGAGTAGTTAAAGGTTCATTAGTTCTAGTTGGAGGAGATCCTGGTATTGGTAAATCTACTTTATTAATTCAAGTATCTAGTAATGTTGCTAATAGTGGGAAGAAAGTTTTATATATATCAGGAGAAGAATCTGCTTCTCAAATAAAAATGAGAGCTCAAAGATTAGGTATACAATCAGATAGTTTATATATATTTGCAGAAAATAATCTTGGAATAATAGAAGGCTATTTAGAAACTATAAATCCAGACTTAATAATAGTGGACTCAATACAAACTGTATTTAGTCCAGATATAGCTTCTGCACCAGGTACAGTTAGCCAAATAAAAGAAGGTACATCAAGGTTTATGAAAATTTCTAAAAAAATGGGTATATCAACCTTTGTAGTTGGACATGTAACTAAGGAAGGTTCTTTAGCTGGACCTAAGCTTCTAGAACATATGGTAGATACAGTTCTTTATTTCGAAGGAGAAAGATTTAATACTTATAGATTAGTAAGGGCTGTAAAAAATAGATTTGGTTCTACTAATGAGCTAGGTGTTTTTGAAATGAGAGAATTAGGTTTGGTAGAATTAGAAAATCCATCAAAAATATTAATAGGGGAAAGACCGAAAGATGTTTCAGGTTCTGTAGTAATATCTACAGTTGAAGGAACAAGACCAATGTTATTAGAATTACAAGCATTAGTTTCGCCAACAAGCTTTGGTATACCAAAAAGAACTGCAACAGGAGTAGACTATAATAGAGTGTCATTATTAATGGCTGTACTAGAAAAACGTGTAGGTATGCAGATTCAAAATCAAGATGTATATATAAATGTTGTTGGAGGTATGAAGGTAAATGAACCTTCTGTAGACTTAGGTATAATAATGGCTATAGCTTCAAGCTTTAGAAATATACCTATAGATGAAAAACTAGCTATTACAGGAGAGGTAGGATTAACAGGAGAGATAAGAGCTGTTAGTTTTATAGAAAAGAGAATAGCAGAATGCAAGAAGCTAGGATTTACAAAGATAGTTATACCAAAGAGCAATTATGATGCAATAAAAGATAATATAAAAGGTATAGAAATATATCCAGTAGATAGTGTAAGACAAGCTATAAATATAATATTAGGGGGGAATAGATAAAGATGGATGATTTTTTCAACAGCAAAAAAGCCCTACAAACCCTTAAGCTAATATCACCAGGAACAGAGCTTAGGTTAGGTATAGACCATGTACTAAAAGCTAAGACTGGTGGTCTTATAGTTATTGCTGATAATGAAGATGTTATGAAGATAGTTGATGGAGGGTTTAATATAAATGCAGAGTATACACCTGCTTACTTATATGAACTAGCAAAAATGGATGGTGCAATAGTATTAAGCGGAGACATAAAGAAAATACTATATGCTAATGCACAGTTAATACCAGATTACTCTATAGTAACTAAAGAAACAGGAACTAGACATAGAACAGCAGAAAGGGTAGCAAAACAAACAGGAGGAATTGTTATAGCAATATCTCAAAGAAGAAATGTTATAACAGTATATCAAGGTGATAAGAAGTATGTAGTAGAAGATATATCAAAAATATTTACAAAAGCAAATCAAGCTTTACAAACACTAGAAAAGTATAAGTCAGTTTTAGACCAAGCTATAATAAGTTTAAATGCCTTAGAGTTCAAAGACTTAGTAACTTTATATGATGTAGTGTTAGTAGTACAAAAAATAGAGATGGTTATGAGAGTTACGAATATAATCGACAAGTATATAATAGAGTTAGGAGTAGAAGGAACTTTATTAAGTATGCAGGTTGAAGAATTAATGGGTACTACTAAGATAGACCAAAATCAAATAATAAAAGATTATCAAAGAAATACTATGACTATAAAAGAGTTCAAGAAGAAAATAAAAGATTTATCTTCAGAAGAACTTATAGATTTAACTAATATTGCTAAAATATTAGGCTATAGTGGATTTACTGAGGATATGGATACGCCAGTAAGACCAAATGGATATAGAATACTTAATAAGATACACAGATTACCGAACAGTATAATAGAAAATTTAGTAAATTACTTTGAAGATTTCCAAGAAATACTAGAAGCAACTATTGAAGACCTAGATGATGTAGATGGTATAGGAGAAATAAGAGCTAAGTATATAAAGAATGGACTTATAAAAATGCAAGAATTGGTATTGATAGATAGACATATATAAAATTACAAAGAAATTTGATGAAACTTTATTATTGAATGTATAATATAAGTTGAATTATAATAAAAAAATATTAATAGAAAAATACAGGGGGTGAAAACTTGTCAATAAAAATAATAAGGGCAATTATAGGAATTATAGGATTTTTTGTAGGTAGCAGTACTTATATATCTATAAGTCAAAGGTTTAATATTTTTAATTTTAGTTCAGGTATATACGGATTTATAACATCTATAACAATAGGAATTATAATAGGAGCTATATTCTATATAATAGCACCATTTATCATAAATGCATTTAAAAAAGCTGCAAAAGCTATAGATAGAGAAATTTCAAAGTATCCTCAAACTGATATAATACTAGGTTCTATAGGGTTAATAGTTGGTTTAGTAATAGCATATTTAATAAGCCAGCTATTATTAAAGATACCTATAGCAGGAGGTATTTTATCTCTATTAACATATGCATTCTTAGGATATCTAGGAATTAAAATAGCTTTAAAAAGTAAAGATGATATATTTAATATTAGCAAATTATCTAAACTATATCCAATGAAGGATAGAGAAAAAAGTTCTAAAAAAGAAGCTAAGATACCACCTAAAGTATTAGATACTAGTGTAATAATAGATGGTAGAATAGCTGAAATATGTCAGACTGGTTTTATTGAAGGAAAACTTGTAATACCAAGATTCGTTTTAGATGAATTAAGACATATAGCAGATTCTTCTGATGA
>JAFOOW010000036.1 GCA_017425305.1 Peptostreptococcaceae bacterium
TATTTGGAAATTTCCTCTTTACTTTAACAGACTTTATATAAGAATTTTCTTTTGATTGCTTTTCGATTTTATTTAATTTATATTGAAATAAATTTTCATTTAATGATATTGAACCGTATTTTATTATATCCTCCCTAGTTAATCTTTTATTTCCATCTAGCTCTATATTATTTAAATTAAACATTGTACTACTAAATAGTATATAAATAGATATTATAGATAATAATACAAAGCTATATATTGTTAACTTCACTTTTTTCTTTAATTTTACTTTCTTTTTCCCCATAATCATTACCCCTTTTAATTTGTTATTATATAAAATACTATTCTTTTTTATAATTACCTTTTATAAAAAAAGAAATCGTAATAGCTTCTATTTAACTAATTCGACTTCTTTCTTATTAGTTATTAAATTTTTTAACATTTCCACCTAAATCACGCAGTATATCTTCTAGTTTTTCATATCTTATTTCAGCATGATATATATTACTAACATCAGTTTGTTCATTTGCAACAAGACCTCCTAGTACTAATGATGCTCCTACTATTAAATCTGGAATATTTCTAATTATACTTTAAGATTCATTTAGTATAGTTGCAGCTATGATAGGTAATACAGAACTTTTAGTACCTCAATTGATTATATATTTTTATAAAATTATTCCCCCCTAGTAGCAAGTGCTTTTTAGGAATATACTAATCTGTATATTCTAGATACTATCTACTAGAGGGGATATATATTACTTTTTCTTTTTTATTCCTATAGTTTTAACTTCTTTTTTATCATCATTTTCTAAGTTTTGTATTTGTTCTTCTTTTTCTGATTTACTTTCTTTTTTAGTCTTTTCCTTAACTTTCTTATTTCTATTATATACTTCCATTACTTCTTCGTATATTACATCTATAGCTTCTGGTTTACCTATTTCTTTACTTGCATTTGACATATCTATAAGTAATTCTCTATCACCTAATAACTTAAATACTGTTTCATTTAAAGTCTCAGGAGTTAGATTTTTTTCTAATATAGCTATTCCTGCACCTTTACTTTCTATACTCTTAGCATTATACTCTTGGTGATTTTCAGCTGTATATGCTTTAGGTATTATTATAGATGGCTTTCCTAATGCAGTTATTTCAGCTAAAGATATTGCACCTGCACTTCCTATAACTATATCACATGCAGCTAATGCATTTGCCATATCTTCTAAATATGGAACTACTTTTTGATAAGGTTTTAATTGTAAATCTTCTATATCAGACACAAATGATTCGTAGAAGTTTTTACCTGTAGCATATATAAATGCTGCATCTTCATTTACAAGATTTCTTATTACTAGTTTCATAGAATCATTTATCTTTCTTGATCCTCCACTACCACCATAACATAAAATCATTTTTTTATTCTCATTTATACCTAATTTTTTTCTAGCTACTGTTTTCTTTGCAACTAATATTTCTTTTCTTACTGGGTTACCTGTTAAAACTAATTTATTTCTAGTGTCTTCAGGGAATCTCTCATGTGAATCTTCAAAGCTAGTTAATACTTTAGTTACCATCTTAGCTAATATTTTATTAGTAACTCCTGGGAAAGAGTTTTGTTCATGAACTATAGTAGGAACTTTTCCCATAGCAGCATTAAATAATACTGGTCCACTTACATAACCACCAGTTCCTATAACCACATCCGGCTTAAATTTCTTAACTACTTTTCGAGATTCCTCTAATCCTTTAAATAACTTAAATACTCTTTTTACATTGTCAAAGTCTATTTTTCTTTTAAATCCTTGTACAGTAACTGTTTTTAGTTCATACCCATACTTAGGTACTATTTCAGATTCAATTCCTTTTTCTGTACCTACAAAAATTATCTCTGCATCAGGATTTTGTTCCTTTATTTTATTAGCTATGGCAATAGCAGGGTAAACATGACCACCTGTTCCGCCACCTGATAATAAAACTTTCATTTATTTCAACTCCCGTCTAATTCATTTTTACATGTTTTGAGACGTTTAGTACTATACCTACTGCAGCCATAAATATTATGAGTGAAGTCCCTCCATAACTTATAAATGGCAATGCCACTCCTGTTACAGGCATTGAAGATGTAGCAACTGCTATATTAAGAGCTGCTTGAATCCCAATTTGACCTCCTATACCCACAACTAGCATACATGAAAATACGTCTGAACATCTAATTGCTATTCTTATACATCTATATACCAATAATACAAATAACATTATAACTATAGCACATCCTATAAGACCTAATTCTTCTCCTATTATTGCAAATATAAAGTCATTTTGTGGTTCTGGTATGTAAAAATATTTTTGCCTACTCTTACCTAATCCAAGTCCAAACAATCCACCTGATCCTAGTGCATATAAACCTTGTATAACTTGATACCCTGCTCCTAATGGATCTTTAAATGGGTCTAAGAATGATGTAACACGAGCTAGTCTATATGGTGCTGCTGCAACCATCACACCAAATAAAGCTACCCCTGCTCCAAACATTGTATAAACTATTTTCATATCCATTCCTGCAACAAATATCATAACAAAAGTAACCAATATTACTGTACCCGCTGTAGATAAGTTAGGCTGAAGTATGATTAGTGTAAAGAATATACCTGGCATTATAAGTAATGGTAATACTCCTTTTGTTAAAGACTTTATATCATCATACTTTTTTTCTATCAACTTAGCAGTAATTATTATAGTAGCAAATTTGGCAAGTTCTGCAGGCTGTATTGTTAACCCTCCAAATCCTAACCATCTTTGTGCTCCATTTAATGATATACCTACTGGAGATAACACAAGTATTAATAATACAATAACACCAATTCCTAATTTTCTTGAGTTTTTATCCCAAAATCTATAATCTAATTTAGCCGTAAACATCATAGCTATAAAACCTAATACTGCATAAATTAAATTCCTCTTTAAAAAATAATAGGAATCATCTAGTTTAAATTTAGACTGTATAAAACTAGCACTAAAAACCATGATAATTCCTATAAAAACTAATAACATAGTAGTATAAAATACTACTCCATCAAAGTCAGTTTTTATCCCCCTAATAACTCGTTTTTTTGTAATCTCCTTAGGCATTAGTTAGACCTACCTCCATTCCCTTAATATATCTATAATTTATATATATTTTCTTTGAAGTCTAATCCTCTTGCCTCGAAGTTTGGATACATATCCCAACTTGCACAACCTGGTGATAATAATACTACATCTCCATCTTTAGCTAGTTCGTAAGCTTTCTTAACAGCCTCTTCCATATTTTTAACTTTAGTTATATTTTCAAGACCTTCTTTTCTTGCACTAGCTTCTATTTTGTCTGCTGTTTCCCCTAAAAGTACTAATTCTTTAACATTTTTAGTTGCACATTTCATCATATCTGTAAAATCACTATGTTTATCCATTCCACCTGCTATTAATATTATAGGTCTTTCATAAGAACCTATAGCTTTTATAGTAGAGTCTGGATTAGTTCCTTTAGAGTCATTTACAAACATTATTCCATTTTTGTTTGTTACAAATTCTAATCTATGTTCAACACCTTTAAAAGTTGTTAATACCTGTTTTATAACTTCTAAATCTACACCTACTACATATGTCATTAATATAGCAGCCATAGCATTTTCTAAGTTATGATCACCTGGTAAGCTTAATTCATTTCTATTTAATACAGTTATTTGCTTACCATCTATACTTATAACTATATTATTATTTTCATCAAGATATACACCTTGATCAATTTTTTCTTGTCTTGAGAAATATAATATTGATGCATTATTATTTTTATTTAAACTTCTTACTATTGAATCATCATAATTTAAAATACTAAAATCTGATTTTTCTTGATTTTCAAATATTCTAGCTTTTGCATTTATATAATTTTCCATAGTATGATGTCTATTTAAATGATCTTCAGTTATATTTAATATAGAGCTTACCTTTGGTCTAAAAGTATCTATACTTTCTAATTGGAAACTACTAAGTTCTGTTACTAAAACTGAGTTTTTATCAGTATAGTCAACTGTATCTATAACAGGATTTCCTATATTTCCAACTATATAAGTATCTCTGTTAGCTTCTTTAAATATTTCTCCAACTAAACTTGTAGTTGTTGTTTTTCCATTTGTTCCTGTAATCCCTACAAATATAGGATTATTTGATAATGTATATGCTAACTCTACTTCACCAATTATCTTTACATTAGATTCTTTTAACTTTTCTATAAATGGTAAATCAAGTGGTACTCCTGGAGAAACTATAGTTAAATCTATATCGCTTATATCTTCTGGGTGACTTCCTAATATATATTCTACATTATTTAATCCGTTTAACTGTGATAATATATCTTCTAATTTCTCTTTAGGTTTAATATCTGTTACGACAATACTTGCACCTAATTTATCTAATTTTTTTATAGTAGATACACCTGTTTTAGCTAGACCTACTAATAAAACTTTTTTATCTTTTATATTCATAGTGTCAACCCCCATAAATTAAAATACTGCTATTATACCTATCCATGCTAATAATATAGTAGTTATCCAGAATACAAATATAACTTTTGTTTCTGGCCATCCACATTGTTCAAAGTGGTGATGTATAGGAGCCATCTTAAATATTCTTTTCTTTCTTAACTTATATGAACCTACTTGAAGTATAACTGATATTGCTTCTGCAAAGTATATACCTCCAACTATAGGTATTATAAGAACACTATTAGTTAAAACTGCAAATGATATAACAGCTCCTCCTAATGCCATAGAACCTGTATCTCCCATAAATACTCTAGCTGGATATGAGTTAAATCCTAAGAATCCTATACAAGCTCCTACTGTAGTTGCTGCTAATATAGCTACATCTGTATTTCCATAACTTAAAGCTAATAACATAAAGAATGTAGAAACTATTACTGTAATACCAGATGCTAAACCATCAAGTCCATCAGTTAAATTTACTGCATTTACTGTTCCAAGTATTATAAATACCATAACTGGAATATATAATATTCCTAAATCAAAACTAATTGTTGTAAATGGAATTGTAAATATTGTAGCACTTGGTGATGACATATATTGATAGTATGCTAATATTACAGATAAACCAACTTGTAAAGCTAGTTTTTGCCATGCTTTTAATCCTAGTGATCTTTTAAACTTTATCTTTAAAAAGTCATCTAAGAACCCTACAAGACCAAATCCAACTATAGATATAAGTCCTATAGCCATATCGCCACTGACTTTACTTCTTGTAAGTATTGTTACAAGTATTGCTACTATCATCATTATTCCACCCATAGTAGGTGTTCCATTTTTTTGTAAATGTGTCTGTGGGCCATCATCTCTAACTGTTTGACCAAATTTAAATTTAGTTAACATAGGTATAAATATTGGACCTAATATAACTACTATTAGAAATGATACCATTGTTGCATACGTAAGTTGTTTTATTCCTAACATAATATAACTCCTCTCCCTTGTTAGCTGTTCCTTTGTTGTTAATCTACTTACTTAGATATTCTACTATTTGTTCTAATTTCATACCTCTTGATGCTTTAACTAAAACTACATCATCTTTATTTATTAAGTTATTTAATGATTCTATTGCTAACTCTTTATTTTCAAAGTGATGTATATTATTATTATCTAAACCTAATTTTTTGGCTTCATCACCTATAAATTTAGACATATCTCCAATTGTTATTAAAATATCAACATTATTTATAGAGCTTTCTCCTACAAGTCTATGCCCATACTCTGAGTGTTCTCCCATTTCAAACATATCCCCTAGAATAGCCACTCTTCTTTTTTCATATCTACCTAATATATCTAAAGCCGCTTTCATAGAATCTGGGCTAGCGTTATAAGCATCATTTATTATAGTTAAATCATTTTTTTTAAATATATCTAGTCTCATTTTACTAGCAGTAAATCCTCTTAATCCTAATTTAATATCTTCAAGTTCCATACCTAAAGTTAATCCAACTAATATAGCTGCCATCGCATTATATATATTATGTTTTCCTACTGTTGGTATGAATATAGCTTCTTCTTTTCCACCTATAATACACTTAAAATTTATGCTATCTTCGCTCATAATATATTCTGTGCAATAAACATCATTATTAGAATTAAATCCAAATGTTTTTAAATTATAATTACAATCTTCTTTACATACTTTACTTAGATATTCATCATCACCATTTAAGATTAGAATATTATTTTCATCAAAATTAGTAGTTATTTCTAGCTTAGCTTTTAATATTCCATCTTGAGACCCTAAGTTTTCTATATGAGATAAACCTATATTAGATATAACTCCTATCTTAGGATTAACTATATTAGCTAAATATTCTATCTCATTGAAATTAGACATACCCATTTCAATTATTGCACATTCATGTTTTTTATTCAAGTTGAATAATGTAAGTGGTACTCCTATATGATTATTGAAGTTTCCTTCATTTTTTAATGTATCAAAGTTATTTGATATCGCTGCATATATCATATCTTTAGTTGTAGTTTTTCCTACACTTCCTGTTACACCTATATAAGGTATCACAAATTTTTCTTTATAGTATTTTGCAATATCTCCTAGTGCTATAGTTGTATCATCTACTTCTATTAAATTTATGTCCGAACTTTCAAATTTTATGCTATTACTTCTATTTTTTATAAAAGTCTTACACCCATTATCTAATGCCGATTGCATAAATTTATGCCCATCTAAATTTTCACCTATTATAGCAATAAATACATCTCCTAATTTTGCTTTTCGACTATCTATTGCTATATTATTTATTTCATCTAATTCATTACCACTAATTAAATTTCCATTAGTCGCCTGTAATAAATCTTTTACTGATAAAGCTTCCATATATAAGCCTCCTTAAAATAAATATATTATTTATCATTATAAATATATTCTCTATCTTCATCATCTATATTTATAATATTTTAATATATAGTTTTATAGAATAAATTTTTTTATTTTTCTCCTTTCTATTTTAAATCCTAATAAAAGGCAATGTATATATTTATATACATTGCCTTATAAGTTTTTAATAATAATTAATTATATACTATATATTGAATTTTTTGAAGATATTTGTTTTTGTTCATTAGTTACTCATGTATAAAACTATACTTGATTCTATAGGAACTTCTGCTCCTGGTTTAGGGAATATATCTATAACTTTAGAACCTTCCTTTACATCTATATCTGTATCTTGAATTGCCTTTAAGTTATTTTCTTCTAATATTTTAGTAGCATCTTCTATGCTTAAATCTATTATATTAGGAACCTTTACTTTAGGCTTTTCATACTCAGCTTTTTCCTCTTCACTATATTTAGGTTCTACGCCTAAATATTTTAATGAGTCACTCATTATTTCTTTTACAATAGGACCTGCTGTAGTACTACCAAATGCACTAACCCCGGTTGGCTCATCTACTATAGCTAAAACAACTATCTGAGGGTCATCTGTAGGTGCTATACCTATAAATGAACATATATACTTGCCTTGTGCATATTTACCATCTATAACTTTTTGAGCTGTACCTGTTTTACCTCCAACTCTATATCCAGGAAGATATGCAGCCTTACCTGAACCTTCACTAACAACAGATTGAACTATTTCCATCATTTTTTCTGAAGTTTCTTCTGATATTACTTGTCTAACTACTTTAGGACTTATAGTTTCAACGATATTTCCTTGATTATCTACCTTTTCTTTAACGATTCTAGGTTCCATTAATTTTCCATCATTTGCTATAGCACTTATTGCTGTTATAAGTTGCATAGGCGTTACTGATATAGACTGACCAAACGATATAGTTGCTAATTCTACTGGACCTACATTTTTCTCATTATAAAGTATACCTTTAGCTTCTCCTGGTAAATCTAACTTTGTAGTATCCATAAATCCAAATGCTTCTATATAGTCATATAACTTAGATACACCTAATCTATTACCTAACTCTATAAATACAGGGTTACATGAGTTCTGAACTCCTTGAGGGAATGTTTGCTCTCCATGAGGCCTATAATGTCTCCAACATTTTATTCTTCTTCCACCTATAGTAACACTTCCACTACATACAAATTTATCAGTTTCCTTAACTAAATTTTCTTCAAGTGCTGCTGATGAAGTAATTAACTTAAATGTTGAACCTGGTTCATATGTATCACTAACCGCTGGATTTCTCCACATTGAGAAGTATCCCTTTATCTTTTCTTTATCACTATATTGAGATAATTCATTTTCGTAATATGGATATATTGCTGTTCTTGATTGATTAGGATCATAGTCTGGTTTAGATGCCATAGCAAGTATATCCCCTGTATTTGGGTCCATAGCTATAGCTGTTACTCTTTTAGCATTATTGATTTCATATGCTTTTTGAACTGCTTTTTCAGTATAATGTTGTATAACCTCATCTATAGTCAAAACTAGTCCATTTCCTTGTACTGGTTCATAGTATTTTTCCATTCCATGTGGTATTTCCCTTCCTGATGCATCTGTACTTACAATTAACCTTCCTGATTTTCCTTTTAAATGTTTATCATATTTCATTTCTATTCCAGCTATACCTGTTGCATCATCTGATGTATGACCTAGTACATAAGAAGCAAAATTCCCGTAAGGATAATATCTTTGGTTATCCTCTGCTACCCATATTCCTGATAATTTAGCATCTCTTATTTTTTCTGAAACATCATCATCTACCCATCTTTTAATTCTCACTAATGCCATATTCTTCTTTTTTAATAATTTTAATACATCTTCATACTCTTCACCTAACATAGGTGCTAATTCTTTTGCAGCTGCCTCTTTATCTTTTACTTCAACCGGCTTTGCCCATACAGTGTATTTAGTTACACTAACTGCTAACTCTTTCATATTCCTATCATATATGGTACCTCTTTTAGGCTCAATAGGTATATCTCTAGTTTGTTGGTCTAGTGCTTTTTCTGTTAACCAATCACCTTTAATTAATTGTAAGTATCCTGTTCTAAATATTAGTCCAGTAAACACTATACAGGCTAATATAAGCACCACAACTAATCTTTTTTTGCTCAATCTCTTTATCCTACTCAATTAGCTCCCCCCTATTTATTTAACTTCTATGTACTCTATCTGACCTTCTTTTGTATAATCCATTCCGAATTGTTCTTTAGCTTTTTGTTCAATATCCTTACTTCTTGTTAATAAGTCTAAATCTAACTTTAAATTATCTCTTTCAATTTCTTTTTTATGTAGTTCTTGCTCTAGTTCCCCTATTTTATATTTTATATTAGACATTTCACTATATCCATACATACACCATACTATACATATAAATGTACATATAAAACAAAATGGTTTTATCATTAGCTTTATTAACTGCCTAAATTTTCTCTTTCTATATCTATTCTTTTTTTTCTTCTTATATTCATTTATATCTTTTATTTTATTGTTTTTTTCCATAAATATATATCTCCTTAAACTCATAGATATATATTTATATTTAACTTTTTAACTATCCTTCCTTTTACTTATTAATACAAAATTATTTCAATAAAACACAAAAAAGTCTAAGCTTTCGCTTAGACTCCTATATTCTTTCAGCAACTCTTAACTTTGCACTTCTTGATCTTGGATTTTCTTCTACTTCTTCTTTGCTTGGTAGTATTGGTTTTCTACTTATAACCTTGACTATAGCCTCTTTGTCACATTGACACATAGGTAAATGAGATGGACATATACAATCTGTTGCTAAATCTCTAAATTCATTTTTAACAATCCTATCTTCTAAAGAATGGAAAGTTATTATACATATTCTTCCACCTTCATTCATTATAGAAGCTGCATCATCTATCATTTTTGTTATAACACCTAACTCATTGTTAACTTCTATTCTTATAGCTTGGAAAGTTCTCTTAGCTGGATGTGGTCCATCTATTCTTGCTTTCTTTGGTATAGCTTTTTTTATTATTTCAACTAATTCTCCAGTAGTTTCTATATATTTTTCAGCTCTACCTTCTACTATAAACTTAGCTATACGTTTAGCCCAGTTATCTTCACCATAGTCCTTAATTATTTTTGCTAACTCTTCTTCACTATAAGTATTTACAACATCATATGCAGAAAATGAACATCTTATATCCATTCTCATATCTAATGGTGCATCTTGCATATATGAGAATCCTCTATCTGCTTCATCTAATTGATGTGAAGATACTCCTAGGTCAGCTAAAACACCATCTATTTTATCTATACCTAGTTTAGCTAATTCTTCTTTTAGATTTTCAAAGTTACTATGAACAAACTTTACTCTGTCACTATATTCACTTAATCTTTCTTTTGCAGTATTTATAGCGTTTATATCTTGGTCAAATCCTATAAATAAACCATCTTTAGATAATCTTTTTACTATTTCCTTTGAGTGACCTGCTCCACCCATAGTACAATCTACGTATACACCATCTGGTTTTATATTTAAATTATCAATACATTCATTTAAAAGTACTGAGACGTGATGAAATTCCATACTTTAACTCTCCTTAATGTCTACATTTTCTTCTTGTTTGCTTTTTTTAGATAAATATATATGGACTATTATACCACCTATAACTCCTACTAAGCTTATAACTTGTGCCATTCTAAATGGACCTATCATAAGACTGTCCGTTCTAAGTCCTTCTATAAAGAATCTACCTAGTGAATATAATATAGTATACAATACTATTACTTCACCTTCATATTGTTTTTTCTTTCTAAATATCCATAAGAAAATAAATATTCCTATATTCCATATAGACTCATATAAAAATGTTGGGTGAACTTTTTCTCCATTAACCATTATTCCCCAAGGTAAATTTGTTGGACCACCATGAGCTTCTTGATTTATAAAGTTTCCCCATCTACCTATAGCTTGTGCTAAAGGCACTCCTATTATAACAGTATCTGCTAGTTTAAAGAAAGACATTTTTTTATATCTAGAGAATAAGTATCCAGCTAATATACCACCTATTAAGGCTCCATGTATAGCCATACCTCCTCCTCTAAAGTTTAAAATTTGAGATATATTTTGAGAATAATAATCCCAATTAAATATTACATAATATAATCTAGCTCCTATTAATCCACTAGGTATAGCCACTATTGCTAAGTCTAGTATATCATCTTCCTTTATACCTACTCTTTTTCCTTCTTTTATAGCTAGTAATGTACCTATTATCATACCTAATGCCATTAGTATTCCATACCACATTACATCTATACCAAATATACTAAATGCTACTCTATCCAAAATTTATTACCTCTACTTTCTAAATAATCTTTTTAAAAAGCTACGTTTTTCTTCATACTTAGTTGGATTTAATATATTTATATCCCTATTTTCTATTACTGATGTTGGATTTTCTATGAATAATTTTTCTGAAACTTCTTTACCGTAATTTTTTAATATGTAATTATATGAATCTTTTATTAATGGCCTTCTTCTATTACTACTATGTGCATCTGTTGCTACAAAATGAACCATATTATTATCTAATAGTTTTTTAGAAGTATCTTCTACCTTTTCTCCATTTTTACCTAATATACTAGAAGCATTTACTTGTATTAAAGCACCTTCCTTTATGCAGTCTAACACTATATTTACATCTTCTTGTACCTGCTTGTATCTTTCTGCATGTGCTATTATAGGAATATATCCTCTAATTTTAATCTCATAAATAACATCTTCTATATTTTTAGGAAAATTAATAGGTGAAAACTCCATTAAAATATATTTGCTATTATTCATTGAAAAGAAATCTAATTCATCAAATCTTTCAATTAAATCACTAGTATAATATAATTCATTTCCTAAAAGAACTTCTATATTTATATTTTCTTCTTTTAAAGCTTGATTAAATTTTTCTAACTCTAATTTTAATTCATTTCCTTTTTTATATTTAAAATCAAAGTGACAATGCGATGTATTTACTATTTTAGTTATACCTTCACTCTCTGCTATTTTTGCCATTGCAATAGATTCTTCTAAGCTTTCAGAACCATCATCAACATTAGGCAATATATGACAATGTATATCTATCATATGTATATCTCCCCCTTATTATATTGTCAACCATATCATAACATATTAGATATAATACATCAATTTTCTTTATATCTATAAATACTTAAAAGTGCTAGTTTCCTAGCACTTTTAAAACTTATTTTGGTTCAACAATAGATATAACACAGAATTCTTCTTTTAAGTGATTATTTAATCTATCTATTATTTCCTCAAATTGTACTTCTTTTATAACTTCTAAGTAATCTAATATATTTATATCCTTGAACTTATAAGATATAAAGTTATTAGCTATAAAGTTTATAGAATCAAAATATTTTATAAACTGACCCATCTTCTTCTTCTTAACTCTTTCAAAGTCAGTTTCTGATAAACCTTCTTTTTTATACTTCTCTATATAATCTAATATAATTTTCTTAACTTCTCTTGGGTTATTTGATTCCCCTCCAATTAAAGTATATCCATAATTTATTTGAGATGTAAATCCAGTTCCAAAGTTATCATTTATTAATCCATTCATATATAAATATTCAAAAACTTCACTACCTCTTTTAAATATCATATCTAAAAGTATTTCTGTTACTACTTCTTTTCTCAGTAATTCTTTTCCCTTTATGCCAACATAATTATCTTTAAATCCTATATTAAACATTGGTATAGATACTGCAAACTTATCAACTATTTCTTTTTGAGCTATAGTTTCAGGTTCTTCTGGATAAAATCTTGTTATTTCCGACTTTAGTTTTTCAACATCATTATGATTAGTTTTCTTAGCAATATCCATAACTTTATCTACTTCTAAATCTCCTACAACAAATAACGCCATATTTCCCGGGTTATAAAACGTGTTATAACAAGTATATAACTCATCTTTCGTTATTTTATATATACTTTCTACAGTACCCGCTATATCTATTCTTACTGGATAATTTACATACATTGCCTTTAGGCAGTTAAAATATACATTCCAATCTGCATCATCATTGTACATTTTTATTTCTTGTTCTATTATACCTTTTTCTTTTTCAACATTCTCTTCTGTAAAATATGGAGTTTGAACATAATCAATTAAATGCTCTAAATTCTCATAAAAATTATCTGTACATGAGAATAGATATGCTGTCATCGTAAAGTTTGTATATGCATTAGCATTTGCTCCTAGTTTAGAGAATTTATCAAATGCATTTCCTCCACCTGGTTGTTCAAACATTTTATGTTCTAAAAAGTGAGCTATACCTTCATTAACTCTTATCTTTTCAGTTCCATTTATAGGTATAAACTCTAATTCGTTAGAACCATAGTTTGTTGCTAATACTGCAAACTTCTTAGTAAATCCTTTTTTAGGCATAAAATATATATCAAGACCATTGTCTAATTTTTCATAATAAACTTCTTCTCTTAATATTTCATTAACTATCTTTTCCATATGGCCCTCCTAGTTTCTTAAAAAATAGATAGTGTCTAGTTTAATTTCTTTCATAGCACTCACTATTTCATCCTTAGTTGCATTATCTATATATTGTATAATTTCTTCAATTTCTAAATTAGTTTTGCTTATATCTTGAGCAAATTGGAAATCAGATAATCCACCTATACTATCAGTTAATGATTTCATAGAGCTAATCATCGCTGTTTTACTATTTTCTATTTCTTCATTAGTTATATCTCCATTTTTAATAGCTTCTATTTGTTTTCTAACTAATTCTACAGTTTTATCATAGTTTTGAACCTCTATACCTGATGATATGAATAGTATACTCTTATATTTTTCTATAGATGAATATATGTAGTAACATAAGCTTTCCTTTTCTCTTATATTTATAAACATTTTAGAGTGAGGTCCACCACCTAATATATTACATCCTAATACTAGTGCATAATATTTTTTAGCATCTGCAAAGTCAATATTAGCTCTATAACCCATTACTAATTTTCCTTGTGTTACATCCATTTTATCTACTATATTTTTTACAGTATCTATATCTTTCTTATATTCTTCTCTTGGTATTTCTAAAACATTATCTCTTTCAAATACAAATTTATCTTTTATTGTTTTTATTACTTGTTCTTCGTTAAATTCACCTTCTACTATGATATCAATAGGTGAAGTTTTTAATATATTTTTATAATGTTCATACAGTGCCTTAGAATCTATTTTATCTAAATCTTCTATATATCCATACTCACTTATACTAAATTTTTCATGCTTGCACATTTCTTCAAAACATCTTTCAAGTGCAAATCTTCCTTTATCATTTATTCTTGCTTCAATTCTTTCTTTTAAATTTTGTTTTTCCAATTTTAAATAGTCTTCACTAAAACCTTCATTTATCACTAATGGATGATTTATTATTTCATTTAAGAATTCTATAGTATCATTAAAAATAGGTTCATCTAAGTACTGTTCATTAGTACTTACTAATTTAAATGTTAAAACCTGTCTTTCCCCTCTTTTTGTAACATCAGCTAGTATAGATGCACCATATAAATCATCTAGCTTCCCTGATATATCTCTTAATGTTTTATACTTTTCACTTCCATTAGTTATTATTGTTGGAATTAGAGCATTTTTAGTAGCTTCTTTTTTATCTAAAACTCTTTGTATGTAAACACTTACTAAATTTGTTTTAAACTTATTAGATTGTATTAAAGTTAAATTTATATTATTTCCTAAATTTATCTTCTTTATATTAGTCATATTAACCTCCTATTGTTTCATTAATGAAATTTGAGTATAAACTTCGTCTACAAGTATATCTTCTTTATCTTTTGGATCTATATAATGGAATTTAGTATCTTTAAAATCTAATTCATTTAATATTGTTTCAACCAAATGCTTATTATGCATATTATCTACCGTACAAGTAGGAATAACAATATATAAAACATCAATTCCATATTCTAGCAATTCTTCTCCAGATTTTATTATATCGTTTTTATTATTTTCTAAAAGGGGTAATTTTATTTGAATTTGATTATTTTTTTCCTCTTCTAAGTAATACTTTATTTTTTCTCTAAAAATAATATCTTGTTCTAAGTTATTTTCATTATGTAAGCCTACTAATAAAACTCCTGCATCTATGTCTTTATTGCTTATATGATTTACTATCTCTTTTGTATATGATTTTGTTAAATTGTTCGATTTATATAAGACATCACTTAAACTTATATTTAAACCATATTTACTTAATTCTAGTTTTTCTATTCTATCTTTAAATATTTCATAGTCTTTACCTTCTGTAATAAACATAGGACATATTATTATATCTTTATATCCTAAAGTAGCTACTTCCTGTATCATATTTTCAAAATATGGTTTTGTATACATATATGTACTTATAACCTTATAATTTTCACCTAGCTTATTTCTTAATTTAGACTCTATTTCATAAGTTGTATCTTTAAAATCACTTGATCCAAACTTTTCATAGTACTTCTTATATTCATATAAATTATATAAATTAGTTATATATGATTTATATCCATTTTCATAATATATTTCATTTACTCTTTCTCTAATATTATAATTTCTATCTTCACCATCATAAACTAACATAATAAGTGTTTCATTTTGAGTTTCACCCAATTCAATATCCTTAATTATAACCTTGTCTTTTATAAAAAATATTATACTTATATTAATTATTGCAAAAGATATAATTAAACCTATTCCTATATGTTGTAGTTTTTCATTCTCTAAAATATATGTATATATTAATATAGTTGCAAGGATTAAAAATATATTTTCTATATACCCAGTAAAAATTATACTTAATCCTATTGATAGCCAACAAAGTATTGATATAATCATCAAATCAACTCCATAATAAAGTATAGTTTGCATCACTAATATATATGATGTATAATTAGAATGTATGTCTAATACAAAATAACTACATATTATGATTTATTTCTTAGCATACAAGCTTATTTATAATTTTGTATATTATTATATTAAGAATAAATAATAAGACTAAAATAGAGAGGAAGATATAATATGAAATTAGGTATAGTTGGTTTACCAAACGTAGGTAAAAGTACGCTATTCAATGCAATAACACAAGCAGGTGCAGAATCTGCAAACTACCCTTTCTGTACAATAGAGCCAAACGTTGGTGTTGTAGCTGTTCCAGATGAAAGATTAGAAAAATTAAAAGAATTATATGATTCTAAGAAAATAGTTCCTACTGCTATAGAATTCTGTGATATAGCTGGATTAGTTAGAGGAGCTTCTAAAGGTGAAGGTTTAGGAAACAAATTCTTATCTCACATAAGAGAAGTTGATGCTATAGTTCACGTTGTTAGATGTTTTGAAGATCCTAACGTTGTTCACGTTGACGGTTCTGTAGATCCATTAAGAGATATAGAAACTATAAACTTAGAATTAATATTCTCAGATATAGAAATATTAGAAAGAAGAATACAAAAAACTCAAAAAGCTGCTAAGGCTGATAGAAGTTTAGCTTCTGAACTTGAGTTCTTAAAAGAAATAATGGCTACTTTAGAGGATAGCAAATGTGTTAGAACTATGGACTTTAGTGAAGAACAACAAATATTTGTTAATTCATTAAACTTACTTACTTCTAAACCAGTAATATACGCTACTAACGTATCTGAAGATGATTTAGCTGATGAAGCTGAAAATAACGAATATGTTAATAGAGTTAGAGAATTCGCTGCAACTGAAAATGCAGAAGTTGTAGTTGTTTGTGCTCAAATAGAAGCAGAAATAGCTGAGCTAGATACTGATGAAGAAAAGAAAGAATTCTTAGAAACATTAGGTCTTGAACAATCAGGATTAGATAAGCTTATAAAATCTTCTTATGCATTATTAGGATTAATGTCTTACTTAACAGCTGGTCCTCAAGAAGTTAGAGCTTGGACTATAAAAGCTGGTACTAAGGCTCCTCAAGCTGGTGGAAAGATACACTCTGATATAGAAAGAGGGTTCATAAGAGCAGAAACTATAGCTTTCGATGATTTAGTAACAGTTGGTACAATGACAGCTGCTAAGGAAAAAGGATTAGTTAGACTTGAAGGTAAAGACTATGTAGTTAAAGATGGAGATGTTATATTATTCAGATTTAACGTATAATATATTAAATAAAAAAGATGATTTAGTTCATATTGAATTAAATCATCTTTTTTATTTATCTTATAATTAGTTTATATTTAAATATTCATTAGCTATTTCTTTATCATCAAAGTGATGCTTTACTTTACCTATTATTTGGTAGTTTTCATGCCCCTTACCAGCTATAAGTATTACATCATCTTTTTGAGCCATTTCTATAGCTTCTTTTATAGCTTCTCTTCTATCTATTATAACCTTGTAGTTATCTTTATTCTGGTCTAATCCATTTAATATATCTTTTATTATTAATTCTGGATCTTCTGTTCTTGGATTATCAGATGTTATTATACATACATCAGAGTATTTTTGAGCTATTTCTCCCATCATAGGCCTCTTAGTAGTATCTCTATCTCCTCCACAACCAAAAACAGTTATTATTCTATTCTTAGCAAATTCTTGAGCAGTTTTTATAACATTTTCTAATGCATCTGGTGTATGTGCATAGTCTACTATAACACTTATACCTTTATCATTAACTATAGTTTCAAATCTTCCTGCTACTCCACCAGTATTTTTAAGTCCATTTATTATGATATCCTTATCTATTCCTAATGAGTAACATGTAGCTATAACTGCTAAAGTATTATACACTGTAAATTTACCTGGAACAGGAACAAATACTTTTTCTTCATATGTTGGAGTTATTAATTTATAAGAAACTCCTCTAGCTTCTATTTTTATATCCTTAGCCATAAAGTCAGCTTCATTATCTATACCATATGTGTAACAAGTGGTATCTAATCCTTTTATATTTTCATAGATTTTCTTTCCACCATTATCATCTATATTTATTACATTTGCAGTTGTAGTCATATAGAATAGTTTTTCCTTAGCACTTCTGTAATCTTCTAAATCTTTATGGAAGTCTAAGTGGTCTGGTGTTAAGTTAGTAAACACTCCTACCTTAAATTTAGTTTCTGATGCTCTATTTAAAGCAAGTGCATGTGATGAAACCTCCATTGCACAGTATTTACATCCATTATCTATCATTTTATTGAAGTATTCTTGTAAATCTCTACTTTCTGGAGTTGTTGAGTTAGACTCTATAGCATTATCACCATCAGATATTTTTATAGTTCCTATTAAACCAACTTTATTATTTGCTGAAGTTAATATTTCATTTAGGAAAGTAGTTATACTTGTTTTACCATTTGTACCTGTAACACCTATTACCTCAAATCTTTGACTTGGGTGATTATAAAAGTTATCAGCAACTTTTGCCATATCTTCTCTAGTATTTTTAACTTTTATAAAAGTGTATCCTTCTCTATCTATATCTTCTTCTACTAAAAAAGCTTTAGCTCCTTGTTCTATTGCTTTATCTATAAATTTATGACCATCGACATTGAATCCTTTTACACATATAAAAAGTCCATTTTTTCCTACTTTTCTTGAGTCATATTGTATATTATCTATTTCAATATCTAAATTTCCTTTTGTATTTATTATATCTATGCCTTTTAATATATCTTTTAATAACATCTAGTTAACCATCCTTATAATTTAATTTATATATTTATTATATATTATTAATAATAAATTATAAATTGTTTAGTGTGCTATTTTTATTGTAAAAAATGCATATAAAAAAATAGAGAGGAATAAAATCCCTCTCTATCTATATATTAGTTTTGAGCTAATCTCTTGTAGCTTTCGTATCTATCTCTAGCGTTATCTTCTGCCATATCGAATAATTCTTCAGCAACTTCTGGGAATTGCTTAGCTATAGCAGCGTATCTTACTTGCTTCATTAAGAAGTCTCTGAAGCTTTCAGTTGGCTCTTTAGAATCTAAAGTGAATGGATTCTTACCTTCAGCCTTTAATGTTGGGTTGAATCTGTATAAGTGCCAGTATCCACACTTAACAGCTTGCTCTATGTTAGCTTGAGCTCTTCCCATACCTTCTTTTAATCCGTGAGATATACATGGAGAGTAAGCTATTATTAATGATGGTCCATCATAAGCTTCTGCTTCTATTATAGCCTTCATTAATTGGTTCTTATCTGCACCCATACCTACTTGTGCTACGTATACATTTCCGTAAGACATAGCCATCATACCTAAGTCTTTCTTTCTAGATCTCTTACCTGCTGCTGCGAACTTAGCCATTGCTGCAACTGGAGTTGACTTAGAAGCTTGACCTCCTGTATTAGAGTAGATTTCTGTATCGAATACTAATACATTTACATTTTCACCAGAAGCAAGAACGTGATCTAATCCACCGTAACCGATGTCATAAGCCCATCCATCTCCTCCTAGTATCCATTGAGATCTCTTAACTAGGTAGTCTTTTCTTTCATCTATTTCTTTTAATAATGCTTTCATTTCATCATTTGCACAGTCACAAGTATTTGCTAATACAGCTATTACTTTATCAGCTGCAACTTTTGAAGCTTCAGCATCTTCTTTTCCATCTATCCAAGCTTCGAATGCTTCTCTAGCAGATTCACATATATCCATAGCTAATAATTTTTCCATGTTATCAGCTATCTTATCTCTCATTTGCTTAACACCTAAGAACATACCATATCCGAACTCTGCATTATCTTCGAATAATGAGTTTGCCCAAGATGGACCTTTACCTTCGTGGTTAACAGTATATGGAGTTGATGGAGCTGATCCTCCCCATATAGAAGAACATCCTGTAGCATTTGCTATCATCATTCTATCACCGAATAATTGAGTTACTAACTTGATGTATGGAGTTTCTCCACATCCAGCACAAGCTCCTGAGAACTCTATTAATGGTTGTCTGAATTGGCTTCCTTTAACTGTAGTTGGAGCCATTATATCTCCCTTAGGAGCAACTTTCTTAGTATCAACTGCGAATGCCCAGTTTTCTACTTCTGCTTCTTGAGTCTCAACTGGCTTCATAACTAAAGCTTTTTGCTTAGCTGGACATATGTCAGCACAGTTTCCACATCCTGTACAGTCTAATGGACTTACTTGCATTCTATATTGTAATCCTTCAAATCCTTTACCTATAGCTTTCTTAGTATCGAATTTTTCTGGAGCATTGTTCATTTCTTCTTCATTTACTAAAACTGGTCTTATACATGCATGTGGACATACATATGCACATTGGTTACATTGAATACAGTTATCAACTACCCACTCTGGTACATTAGATCCAACTCCACGTTTTTCATAAGCAGCAGTTCCAGCAGGGAATGTACCATCTTCTATACCATTGAATGCACTTACTGGTAAGCTATCTCCTTCTTGTGCGTTCATTGGTCTTAATATATCCTTTATGAATGCAGGTTCTTCAGTATCACAAGCTAATTCTAATTCTTTAGCTTCTACCCACTCAGCAGGTATATTAACTTTAACTAATGAATTTATTCCAGCTTCAACAGCTTCGTAGTTCATGTTAACTATCTTTTCACCTTTTTTACCGTAAGCTTTAGCTATAGAATCTTTTAAGTGATTTACAGCTTCTTCTTGAGGTATTATTTCAGCTAACTTGAAGAATGCAGATTGCATTATCATGTTTATTCTGTTTCCAAGTCCTATTTCTTGAGCTATCTTAGTAGCATTTACAGTGTAGAATTGTATATCATTTTTAGCCATATAATTCTTCATTGATGCTGGTAAGTTTTCACTTAATTCTTGCTCATTCCATATAGTGTTAAGTACGAATACTCCACCTTTTTTAAGTCCTTTTAATAAATCATATTGATTTACATATGATTGGTTATGACAAGCTATATAATCAGCTTCATCTATTAAGTAAGTTGATCTTATAGGAGCATCTCCAAATCTTAAGTGAGACATTGTTATACCACCAGATTTTTTAGAGTCATATGCAAAGTAAGCTTGAGCATACTTATCAGTATGGTCTCCTATTATCTTTATAGCTTGCTTGTTAGCTCCAACAGTACCATCAGATCCTAATCCCCAGAACTTACATCTTACAGTTCCTTTTTGAGCTATTTTTAACTCTTCTGATAATTCTAAAGAAGTATTAGTAACATCATCTACTATACCTAATGTGAATTGATCTTTAGGAGAATCTGATTTTAAGTTTTCAAATACTGTTTTTATATGTGTAGGAGTAGTATCTTTTGATCCTAATCCGTATCTTCCACCTATTATCATAGGAGCATTTTCTTTTCCGTAGTATACTGACTTAACGTCTAAGTACATTGGTTCTCCAGTTGCTCCTGGTTCTTTTGTTCTATCTAATACACATATTCTTTCAGCTGTAGCTGGTACAGTTTCTAAGAAATGTTTCATTGAGAATGGTCTGTATAAGTGAACCTTAACTAAACCATATTTTTCTCCTTGTGCATTTAATGCATCTATAGTTTCTTCTATAGCTTCAGTTACAGATCCCATAGCTACTATTACATACTTAGCATCTTCTGCTCCGTAGTAGTTGAATAATCCATGCTTTCTTCCTGTTAACTTAGCCATTTCATTCATATATTTTTCAACAACATCAACTATATTGTTGTAGTATTTATTTGAAGCTTCTCTTGTTTGGAAGTATATATCAGGGTTTTGAGCTGTACCACGAGTAACTGGGTGGTTAGGTGATAAAGCCTTATCTCTAAACTCTTGAACTGCTTCCATATTTAATAATTTAGCATAATCATCGTATTCTAATAACTCAACTTTTTGTATTTCATGAGATGTTCTGAATCCATCAAAGAAATGTACAAATGGTAATTTACCTTCTATTGCAGCTAAGTGTGCAACAGGTGCTATATCAGCAACTTCTTGAACTGATCCAGAAGCTAGTAATACACATCCAGTTTGACGTGCAGACATAACATCTTGATGGTCACCGAATATAGATAACGCTTGAGATGCTAAAGCACGAGCACTTACATGGAATACTCCAGGTAATAATTCTCCAGCTACTTTATACATGTTTGGTAGCATTAATAATAAACCTTGTGATGCTGTAAATGTAGTAGTTAAAGCACCAGCTTGTAATGCTCCGTGGAATGCTCCAGCAGCACCAGCTTCTGATTGCATTTCAACAACACTAACAGTTTGACCAAATATATTTTTCTTTCCTTGTGCAGCCCATTCATCTACTGATTCCGCCATGTTTGAAGACGGAGTTATAGGGAATATTGCAGCTACATCTGTAAATGCATATGCAACATGAGCAGCAGCAGTATTACCATCTACAGTTTTCATAAACTTTGCCATAATATGTGTCCTCCTTAAGTATTCCCCCCATATTAATTTATATTTATATGGGTAAAACTATATATTATAGTTTTTTATAAATATTTAAATCCATTATTTGGGATTAAATATTATTTTGTAACTCTTTATATAATTTAGAATAATAAAATAAATATATTATCCTACATATAATAACATAAACTTATACCATTTGTATATTCCCACAATTATTCTATTAAAACATTTTTTTAATATTTTTTAATTAATAACCACTATTTTGTGCATCTTGACCTTTAACTATAGCTACAGATGCACTAGCTCCTATTCTTGAAGCCCCAGCATTTATAACAGCTTCAGCATCATTTAAGTTTCTAACTCCACCAGATGCTTTTACTCCTATTTCAGGTCCAACAACGTCTCTCATTAATTTTATATCTTGAGGAGTTGAACCACCTGTACCAAATCCTGTAGATGTTTTTACAAAATCAGTTCCTGCTTTTACAGATAATTCACAAGCTATTTTCTTTTCTTCGTCAGTTAAATAGCAAGTTTCTATTATAACCTTAACTAATGCTTTTTTATCAGCTGCATCTACAACTGCTTTTATATCTCTTAAAACTAAATCATAGTTTTTGTCTTTTAATGCCCCTATGTTTATAACCATATCTACTTCATCTGCACCTTTAGCTATAGCATCTTTAGTTTCAAAAGCTTTAACTTCTGGTGTATTCGCTCCTAAAGGGAATCCTATAACAGTACATACTTTAACATTTGAACCTTCTAATTCTTTTTTAACAAGTTCTATATGAGTTGGATTTATACATACTGAAAAGAAATTATGTTCTTTCGCTTCTTTACATATAGCTTTTACATCTTCTGTTGTTGCAAAAGCCTTTAATATAGTATGATCTATCATGTTTGCTACTTTATTATTCATATTTTATCTCCTTTTCCTTTTTATAGTTTTGTATTTATTATACCAAATAAATAATTTTTTTTACAGAATTACTTATTTTATTATATTTTATAAAATAATATATTATTTTATGCTATAAGACATAAAAAAGGTATGTGATTAAGCCACATACCTTTTTTTATATTTTATATTATTCAGCTATTAACTCTACCATTTCACCATTTCTAACACCTGCTGCGTTTCCTTCTTCAACGTCAACGTGCATTTCTAATGCGAATGCAGCATTAGCTCTTACTAATACATTTTCAAATACTACAGCTCTTGGTCCGAAAGTTCTAACTTTTACTATTTGCTTGTCTTCTACACCAAATTTAGCTGCATCTTCAAGACTCATATGTATATGTCTAGAAGCAACTATAACACCTTCTGATAATTCTACTTCACCAGCTGGTCCTACTAATTTAACTCCTGGAGTTCCTGCTATATCACCAGATTCTTTTATTGGAGCTTTTACACCTAAAGCAAATCCATCTGCTAAAGATATTTCAACTTGAGTACTAGGTCTTGCTGGTCCTAAAACTCTAACTCCTTTTATAGTTCCTTTAGGTCCTACTAAATCTACTTTTTCTTCACAAGCATATTGTCCTGGTTGACTTAATGGCTTGAATTCAACTAATTGATGTCCAGCACCAAATAAAACATCTATATCAGCTTGGCTTAAATGAACATGTCTGTTTGATAATGCTATTGGTAATTTCATTTTTGAAAATCCTCCTAAGTGTATTTAAATATTGCACTACAATTATACATAATATTCCTTATAAAATCAAATTTTATTCTTTTTTATTTTAATAATGTATTAAGTAAATTTAAGTATCCTGGAAATGATATATCAATACATGATTTATTATCTAATTTAACCTCCCCATTAGATATTAAAGATGCTATTGAGAATGCCATTGCTATTCTATGATCATTAAAAGTATTTATATATGCTCCATTTAATTTATTTTTTCCTTTTATAATCATTCCATCATCTAACTCTTCTATATCTGCACCCATATTTTTTAAATTATCGACCATAGCTTTTATTCGGTTACTTTCCTTTACTTTTAACTCTTTTGCATCTTTTATTATGGTTTGTCCTTCTGCTTGAGTTGCCATTATAGCAATTATTGGAATCTCATCAATCAATCTTGGAATTAAATCTGATTCAATAGTTGTTCCAATTAGATTATCACTATATTTTACTACTAAATCTCCTACAAATTCTCCATTAGATAATCTTTTATTAATTATTTCAAAATTGCCATTCATGTTAGATAATACTTCTAATATTCCAGTTCTAGTTTCATTTAATCCTACATTTTTTATTATAACTTCTGATCTTGGTATTATAGTCGCTCCAACTATTATAAAAGCTGCTGA